>DASTAU010000173.1:0-8105 GCA_035712425.1 Sphingomicrobium sp. | reverse complement strand
CCAGCAGCCTTCATCAGGTGTGCCATGGCCGACTTGACCGCGGTCTCGAGAGCCTTGTCATCCTTTCGACCATGAGCGAACTCGCGATTGACGCGCAGGATCTCGGCCGTGAGTTTGTCGCGCTCGGTCCAATAGGCCGTCAACCGCTTCCAGGTCGGATTCCCCGCGACGGATCCCGGAAGGCTGTGGGTCCTGGCATAGCGGCGCGATTCTTCGCCGAACCCGGCCCGCATCAGCAATTCGGCGAGATCGAGCTTGTCCGAGGTTGTGGCGCTTCTAGTCAGGCCGCGGTTGAAGCGGTGGGTCGCGCCGAGGTCAGCGAGTGCCTGCGGCGCATCGCTGTCATCGAGCCAGAAATAGTCTTTCCAGGCTGCGAGCGCCGACGGCGCATCGTTGGTCAGCAAGGAAATCTGCAGGCGAGCCCGAGCACCTTCAGCGCCCGCGTCGGGGGTCAGGAGCCGCGCATCCACCACAGCATCGGCGATGAGCGACTTCCGCCGCGAGGGATTTGCCCGGGCGAGGTCGAGGCGCGCATTGATCGCGTGGACTCGCATTTCGTCCTGCTTGCCCGCCTCGCCACAGGCCTTGAGCGCGCCATCTTCAGCGTCGATCGCCGCCTGGCCGCGCTTGGCCTCCCTCAGCACTCGCAGCTTCATAATGCCGACATCGCATGGCTCTGCCGCTGCGTCGCTCAGCTTCCGAAGCGCTTCATCCGCATTGCCGTCGACCAGCCAGGCGATGCGGGCCAGGGCGATCTTCGCGTCGGCGCGATCGTCGGCGGAGACATTCGGATCGGCCGCGATGGAGGAGAAGAGCTTCCCCGCCTCGGGAATCTTGTTGTTGTCATAAGCATCCTGCGCGTCGCTCAACGACGCAGCCACTGCCGTGCCCGCCGCCGAAACTAGCAAGGCGGCCGCAATCAACCTGATCATTCACTTCTCCGACATGGTTGTTGCAGCTAAAATCCGGGCGTTCGCGTACATTGTCTTGGACAAAGTGAAGGTGAAGCGTTGTCGCGAAGCGAACCGCACGCATTCCATGGCCTCGAAATTCCGGTGAGGAGTCTCTCCGGTGCGCGGGCGCTCCGGATCGTTCATCCGGCGGGTCAGCTGATCCAGCCTCATCGTCACGACTGGCCGCTCCTCACCCTGCCGGCCCTCGGCGGTTACGAGGAGGAATCCGACGACGGATCGGTGGCGGTGACTGGCCCCGCCGTCATTCTTCACCCGCCGGGCCGATGCCACGCCAATTGCATCCACCACCTGGGGATGGAGACCTTTTCGATTGAGTTCGATCCCGAATGGGTGGGCCTGAGCCGCCGCGATCTGCTCTTTGACCGCTCCCATTACTGGATCGGCGGGCCGGTAACACTGGCGTCGAAGGCCCTGGCTCAAAGCTGGAGTGATCGCGAAGAAAATGAGGAGAGCGTAAGGCGCTCGACCATCGCGTTCATCCAGATGGCCCGAGGAGCGCCAATTCACTCGCAACCGGCGTGGCTGGCTGGGGCGAGGCGTCAGATCAGCGTCGGCGACGGCACGACTGCAAGCCGGATCGCCGAGACCTTGGGATTGCACCCGCGCTGGCTGGCGCACGCCTACCGGCAAGCCGCCGGCGAAGGATTAAGGGATACGGTTCTGCGCACGCGAGCCGAACGGGCGGCTCACATGCTTCGATCGACCGATCATCCGATTGCCGAGATCGCATTCGCCAGCGGCTTTTGCGATCAGAGCCATCTCACCCGCGTGCTCGGCCAACTGACCGGGCGGACCCCAGCTCAAGTGCGCGCCGAGCGCGAACCGTTGAGTCGTTTGCTGGCCTAGGCGTCAGGTCAGCTCGGGCTGTTGAGCGCCTTCCTGCTGATTCGCGCGCTCAAGGCCATTGCCATCGAGGTTCTGCCCGACGAAGTCCCAGTTGACGATATTCTGCAGGACCGCGGTCGCGAACTTCGGGCGCTCGTTGCGATAGTCGATGTAATAAGCATGCTCCCACACATCGAGCGTGAAGAGCGGCACCATCCCGTCATGCGCGATCGGCGTGTCGGCGTCGTGCAGCGAGGTAATCCTCAGCGCTCCGCGATCGAGCACGAGCCAGGCCCAGCCGCTCGCGAAATGATTGACCGCCTCCTCGTGAAGCTTCTGAAGCATCGCTTCGCTGTTCCCGAAGCCGTCCTCGATGAGCTTCGCCAGCTTGCCGTCGGGGTGCTGACCCTGGGCCGGCGCGAGACATTGCCAAAAGAAACTGTGGTTCCACAGCTGTGCGCTGTTGTTGAACAACTTGTTGTTGCCGGCACGCTTCGCTTCACGGACCACCTGGATGAGCGATGCTCCGCTCAGGCTGTCGTCGGCCTGGATCAGCTCATTTGTCTTGTTGACGTAAGCACGGTGATGCTTGCCGTGGTGGAACTCCAGTGTCTCGGCCGACATGTGCGGCGCAAGTGCATCCTTGGAGTAGGGTAGATCCGGAAGCTGGAAGGCCATGTCTCAAGCAACTCCTTGATTAAGGGAAATCGGCGTTCAAACGTCGATCCCGGTCTTACTCCCCACCCGCTTCGACCGAAATGCTCGCAAGCTGCGGATTTTCAACCCTGCAAACGACAGCGTAACGATCATTTAAGTCGAACGCCCGCGCTCATACTCCTCCGCAACTCACGCGCAAAGGCGGTGCAGTTACTTGAGGCGCGCCGAAGCGAGCCGGACGTCGAGCTGGCTTTCTTCGGGCAGAACAACCCTGAACTTGCGGTTGGCGAAGTCGATCGAGACCTTCTTGAACGCGCGGATCGCGTTCATTCCCAGAAGGAGCGCCGGCTCGCGATCGAGTTTGAGCTCCTTGAACGAATGCGCGTCGGCGAAAACCACCGCCAGGTTCCTGAGCTTCAGTCCGCCGATATCGAGGTCGCGCACGATCATGATGTCGCCGGGAAGAAGTGCCCCCGTCACCGACAGCATTTGCACCTTCTGCATCGGATCGACCAGGCCGCGATTGACAAGCTGCTGTCGGAGCGCCTCGTTCCCGATGCTCAGCTCCGCTCCCGTATCGATCACGACGCTTACGGCCTGACCATCGGCCTTCGCATCGGTCATGATCAGCCGGCCATTCCTTCGGGCGGCCTCGATGACGATGGTGTCGGGCTCGTCGCGGAAAGCCGCGCGCGCCGCGGGCACAATCGACAGGGTCTGCTTCTCGAAGTCGAACAGCACGCTTTGGGAGCGCAGCGAATCGACGCCAATGATCCCGTCGGCGCCAATATCCGTGCTTTCGAGCAGTGGCGCGCCTCTCACCTTCACTGGCTTGCTCGTGAGCTGAACCGACGGAAGGTCGGCGGTAGAGACCGTTGCGACTCCGGTTATCGAATGGACAGAGGCATTTCCGTCGGCCGGGAGGCCGAGTCTGCCGGCGAGCTGTCGCGAAATCGCGGTGCGGTCAGATCCAGTGTCCACGAGGAAACGGAACGGACCGTAGCCGGAAACCCGCACCGGAACGGTGAGGCGTTCGTCCTTTCCGCTCTTGAATTGAACGTCCTCGGTCCGGGTCGTGCGATCGACGCCGGGAATGCCGGCCACTGCGTCCAGCTTGGTCGTTACAGGTGGATCTGCGACGGCTGCTGAGCTGCTAAGGGTCAGAAGCGCGAGAAGGCTCAGGCGCATGGTTCGATACCTCCGCTTTCGTACCAAATGTACCGCGCGGTGAGTGCGCGAGCAATCGTTGGAAGGTTCCAGCAACCATCCGAAGCAACCATCTGGTAAGCCTTCGCTGCTACCTCTCCTCGGAGTGGGGCCGACCCGGATTCGTCCGGGCGGATGGGGCAATTGCTTCGCCGGAGCCGCACGTGGAAGAAGAATCAGTCGAAACTACCCTTTATTCCCTGTCGGCTTCGCCTCCGACGCAGCCTGACCGGCGCGTCGGGGAACGCTATCTCCGACTGTTGCGTGTTGGCGCAATCATGGTCGAAGGGCGCCGAGAGCTGTGCCTGATCCGGAACATCTCGGCCGGCGGAATGATGATCCGGGCCTATTCGAACCTGCCGGTCGGAACGTCCCTTTCGATCGAGCTCAAACAGGGCGATCCGATAAGCGGCGTCGTTCAGTGGCTGAAAGACGGACTGGCCGGCGTCTCGTTCGATCATGCCATTGACGTCATCGGACTGCTCGCGACGTCGGGAGATCGGCCGAGGCCGCGGCTTCCTCGGATCGAGGTCGAATCCACAATCTGGGTTCGTCAGGAATCGGAGGTGGTGCGCACCCGGGCGATAAATATTTCTCAGGGGGGTGTATGCGTGGAGGCGCGTGCCACCCTCAGCGTTGGCGGCGACGTCGTTGTGACCTTGCCGGGACTGACGCCCGCGGCGGGCGTGCTCAGGTGGAATGCCGGCAATACTTACGGCATCGCCTTTAACCGATCGCTCGTTCTCTCCGAGCTCGTAGATTGGCTCAAGGATCAGCAGGATCAGGAGCAGCGGCGAACTGTCGCCGCCTGATTATTCGCCGAGCGAGCCGATCGGCGAAGCGGTCATCCACCGCTCCAGCATTCGCCGCTCGTAAGACGACAACGGCCGGCAGGCGAGGCCAGGGCGACGGAAGTCGCCCGGCTGCTGGGTCTTCGGCTTGGGCGCCGGCACGTGGCGCAGCACCTCGTCCGGGTTGAGCTGCTCGTCGAACGCAATCCCGGCATAGCGCCCCTGAACCCAAACGACGCGGCCGGGAACGCTAAGTTCGTTGCGCCCGAATACGGTCCTGGCGCCTTCGAGAGGAAGGGTCTCACCCTCGATCAGCGCGCCCTCTTCCGAGAGGTTGCGGAGCTTGACGGCGACCTGCGCGCCGGCGACTTCGACCGCGGCGGCAAGGAGCACCGGAGACCGGCGTGAGCGACGGTTCTTGATCATGCTGCTCTCGTCCATCGGTCCGCTGTAAGCGAACGCGGTAAAACTTCGTTTAACGCCGATGCAGGAGAAGCATCAAATTATTGGCCGGCATCGCGCGTGTTTCAGCCAAATCAAAGTGCCTTTTCGCCGAATCGGCGAAATCCTCGACGCGCCGGAGACCCCAGCGCGGATCACGGCGTTGAAGGTCGGCGTCGAAGGCGAGATTGCTCGCCACCGTGGCAATATCGCCCTTCAGCCAAGGTCCGTAGAGGATCAGCGGCGCACCTGATGAAAGGATCCGCGCGGCGCCTTCGATCAACCCGAGCGCGGAGCTCCACGGACTGATGTGGACCATGTTGATGCTGAGAACGGCATCCGCGCGATCGATGGGCCACTCGGGCGAAGACGCGTCCACCGTGAGCGGTTCGCCTATGTTTGGAAGCCCTGCTTCGTCTCGCCAGGCGCGAATCGAAGCAAGCGCGTCGGGATGAATGTCGCTGGGCTGCCACGTGAGACCCGGCAAATGCTCGGCGAAATAGATCACGTGCTCGCCCGTTCCGCTGGCGATCTCGAGCACGAGTCCGCTCGGCGGCAGCCACTTGCGCAATACTTCCGTGATCGGCTCGCGGTTCCTCAGCGCGGCAGGAGCGGAGCGGCGCCTCGCGACGGCTGGCGCCTCGTAGAAACGCTCGCCGCTCATCAGCCGCGGCCGCGCGCCTCCTCCAGCAGACGCTTCGCGCGAAGGTACATCTCGAGCCTGGTGAGCGAGAACATGCCAAGCGCGAAGGCGATCAGCGGGTCTGTCAGCATCGCCGGGCTAATATCGCTTTCCTGACCAAGGACGCTGCGCGCGGTGGTCCGGACGACGATCAGCGCAATGAGGAAGATCATCGCGGCCGGCGATGCCTTCTGGTTGAGGGCATGCGTCTCGGGATCGACGTGGATGTGCATCATCTTCCCCCGCTGCCACCCAACTGCGGCGCCGACCGCCAAAGCGGCAGCCGAAGCGATCGCCACCCATCCGGTCGGCGGAAGCTGGAAGAACATCAGACCCGCAACCACGAGATAGAGCGCGGGAACGATCCACAAACTATTGAGATTGAGCGGCCGCATCTGCCCCATGCGCCGCATCCGTAGCCCCATGACGATCACGATAATCCCGATCGTGATCGCAAGGCTGATCCAGTTCTGATGAACCGGTTGGGTCTGTACCTGCATTCGAACCCCCTCCCCTTTAACTATTCCGCTGCCTGTGCCGGCTCGGCCTCCCGGTAAGTAAGCACGGGCTTCCTCGCCGCGAGCGTTTCGTCGAGCCGGCGGCGCGGGGCGTAGATGGGAGCGCCTTTGAGGCTCTGATCCCCCGCCTTCGCGCGCTCGGCGATCGACCGCAGCGCGGCGATGAACTGATCTAGGCTGGCTTTCGATTCCGTCTCGGTCGGTTCGACGAGCATCGCCCCGTGAACGACCAACGGGAAGTACATGGTCATGGGGTGGAAACCCTCGTCGATCAATGCCTTGGCAAGGTCGAGCGTGTTGACGTCATTCGCGAAGCCTCTGTCGGAGAAGATCGCCTCGTGCATGCACGGCCCGCTCTTCGCGAATGGAGCATCAAGGGCGCCTTCCAGGCTCCTAAGGATGTAATTTGCGTTGAGGACCGCATCCTCCGCAACTTGCTTCAGGCCGTCCGCGCCGTGGCTGAGGATGTAGGCGAGCGCTCGCGTGAACATGCCCATCTGACCGTGGAACGCGACCATGCGGCCGAAGGCGTTGGGATGCTCTTCGCCGGCATTCTCCTCCTCGACCAGGCGGAAGCTGCCGTCCGGCATTTTCGCGACGAAGGGCAGCGGACCAAAAGGCGCGAGGGCTTCGGAAAGAACGACCGGGCCCGAGCCGGGGCCGCCGCCACCGTGAGGCGTCGAGAAGGTCTTGTGCAAATTGATATGCATCGCGTCGATGCCGAGGTCGCCGGGGCGGACCTTGCCGACGATCGCGTTGAAGTTGGCGCCGTCGCAGTAGACGAAGGCGCCCGCGGCATGGACCGCGTCGCTGATCGCCTTCATGTCGGGCTCGAACAGGCCGCAGGTGTTCGGGTTGGTGATCATCACCGCCGCGACGTCTGGACCGAGCCGCGCCTTGAGTGCTTCGAGGTCGACGCGGCCGGCGGCGTTCGCGGGGATGTTCTCGACGCGATAGCCCGCAAAGGCTGCCGTGGCGGGGTTCGTGCCATGCGCGCTTTCAGGGACCAGCACGACCTCGCGCTTGTCACCGCGAGCCTCGAGCGCGGCGCGGATGCAGAGCAGCCCGCACAGCTCGCCATGCGCACCCGCCTTCGGGCTCATGGCGACCCCGTACATGCCCGTAAGGTCAAGCAGCCAGAAGGCGAGTTCGTTGATGACCTGGAGCGCGCCTTGGACCGTCTCCTGCGGTTGCAGTGGGTGCACGTCCGCAAACCCCGGCATGCGCGCGACCTTCTCGTTGAGGCGCGGGTTGTGCTTCATCGTGCACGAGCCCAGCGGGAAGAGCCCGAGGTCGATCGCGTAATTCTGCCGCGACAGCCGCGTGTAGTGGCGCACCGTCTCGGGCTCACTGAGTCCGGGGAGACCGATCGGGCGGGTGCGTTCGAGTCCACCCAATCGCGCTACTCCCCCTTTGGGGGAGCCGTCGGCAAAGCCGACGGAGGGGGTCTGTCCTCCCGCACCCTCTCCGGCGCTTCGCGCCACCTCCCCCTGAGGGGGAGGAGTTAGATAATCGAAATCAACGCCGGTCTGCTCGTTGTTACCGATCTCGAAGATCAGAGGCTCTTCGAGCATGAGCGCGCGATTTCCGGTCACGGTGTGCGTCTCGCCTTGCTCGTTCGCGGGGGTCGACGGCCGCCAGCCTGAAGGATTGATGGTCATTGGACCACCTCCTTCAGCGCGGCTTCGAATGCCGCGATGTCTTCGTCCGTCACCGTCTCCGTGACCGCGACCACCAGGCCGTTCTGGAGCGCGTCAACATCCGGATAGAGCCGGCCGAGCGAAACACCGCCCAGAACGCCGCGCTCGACCAGCGAATGGACGACCGGCCGCGCTTCGATCGGTAGCTTCAGGGTGAATTCGTTGAAGAAGGCGTCATTGACGAGGCTGACGCCCGGGATTGCCGATAACCGGTCGGCGGCCTCGCACGCGCGCGCGTGATTCAGTTGTGCGAGCTGCCTCAAGCCTCTTTCACCAAGAAGGGTCAGGTGAACCGTGAAGGCAAGCGCGCA
>DASTAU010000172.1:0-3268 GCA_035712425.1 Sphingomicrobium sp. | reverse complement strand
TCTCCGCCGAGGGCACGACCCACAGGCTCACGCCTTCGAGGCGCCGCGTGTACGTGTCGCGCGCGTGCGCAAGCGCGAGCTCCGCGTCAGGAGCATGAACGCTGCCAACATGGCGATGCGAAAGACCGCCCTTCGAGCGGACGAAGACTTCCCAGAGCGGCCAGTCATTTGCCACCTAATTCCTCCCCCTTGGGGGGAGGTGCCGCGAAGCGGCGGAGGGGGCCAGAACTGCACACACCCCCTCCGTCAGCGCTTCGCGCTGCCACCTCCCCCTGAGGGGGAGGAGCATCACGCCGCCATCCTCGCGCGACGCTTTCCTTCGTGCGCTGCAGCGGCTTCGCGGACCCAGGCGCCATTGTCCCAGGCATCGCGTCGCGCCTTCATCCGCTCCTTGGCGGCGGGACCCTCCCCGCGGACGACCGCGTAGAATTCCTCCCAGTCGATTTCGCCAAAATCATAGCCGCCCTTGGCTTCGTTCCATTTAAGGTCGGCGTCGGGGACCTTGAGGCCGAGGAAATCCGCCTGCGGGACGGTGATGTCGACGAACTTCTGGCGTAGCTCGTCATTGGTTTCGCGCTTGATCCGCCAGCGCATCGACTGCGCCGTGTTGGGCGAATTTTCGTCGGGCGGACCGAACATCATCAGGCTCGGCCACCACCAGCGGTTGAGCGCGTCCTGCGCCATGCGCTTCTGCTCGGCCGTGCCGTTCGCGAGCGCGATCATGATCTCGTAGCCCTGGCGCTGGTGGAAGCTCTCTTCCTTGCATACCCGAACCATCGCCCGCGCGTAGGGTCCATATGACGTCCGCTGCAGCGGCACCTGGTTCATGATCGCCGCGCCGTCGACCAGCCAGCCGATCGCGCCGATATCGGCCCAGGTGAGCGTCGGATAATTGAAGATCGTCGAATATTTGGCTTTGCCGCTGTGCAGCGCCTCGATCATCTCTTCGCGGCTCGTGCCGAGCGTCTCCGCCGCGCAATAAAGGTAAAGCCCGTGCCCAGCTTCGTCCTGCACCTTGGCGAGCAGGATCGCCTTGCGCCGAAGCGACGGCGCGCGCGTGATCCAATTGCCCTCCGGGAGCATCCCGACAATCTCGCTGTGGGCGTGCTGGCTGATCTGCCGGGTCAGCGTCCGGCGATAGGCCTCGGGCATCCAGTCCTTCGGCTCGATGAAATCGTCGGCCGCCACACGCGCCTCGAACGCCTCGAGGAGCTTGGGGTCCTCGAGATTCTCGATCTTGGCCGTCTTCTGAAGCTCGGTCGTGTACATGAACTCGATGTAGTCCGTGCGGGGTTTAGGTTCAAATCTCGACGACCGGTCCGCCAAGCGTCCGCGAATAGCCGGTGAATTCGGCGACGGTGCGGCCGTCCCCTGCCCGTACCGTTACGCGCGTCACCCCGGCGCGACCCTCGCGTGCGACTTCCGTCGCTTCCGCAATCAGAGTCTCACCCTCGCGGACCTTGTCGAGGAAGACGATCGACGCCTGCGCGGCAACGCTGGCGTGGTTGGCGCCGTTGCACACATAAGCGAAGGCGCTGTCGGCGAGGCTGAAGATCATGCCGCCGTGGGCGAGGCCGTGGCCGTTGAGCATGTCGGCGCGGATGACCATCGAGACGCGCGCATAATCCTCGCGCACTTCCTCGATCTTGAGACCCCAGGCTGGGCCGGTGCCCTCCGCGGCGAGCATCGAATGAGCCACGCGTTTCGCGAGTTCGTTTGCGTCCATGTGCGGTCACTATCAGCCCCTCTCCCTTGACGGGAGAGGGATACGCAGCCTTAGCGAGGAACGAGCTTAGGCGGAATTGGGTGAGGGTGAGCGAGGCATAGCCTCGCGCGAAGCTGAAGCTTCGCACCCCTCACCCCGCTCAGCCTGCGGCTGAGTCGCCCTCTCCCGCAAGGGGAGAGGGGCTAGGAACCCGCAAATGCCCTACGAAACAATTCTCTTCGAACCAGGACCCATCGCCCGGATGACGCTCAACCGTCCGGACCGGCTCAACAGCTTCACCGCGCAGATGCACGAAGAAGTGCGCGATGCGCTCGCGAACCTCGGCGACGCGCGCGTCGTGGTCCTGACGGGAGCAGGGCGCGGCTTCTGCGCCGGGCAGGACCTCAACGACCGCGCGGTTGCGCCGGGCGAGGCGGTCGACCTGGGCGAGACCGTCCAGGCCTGCTGGAACCCGCTGATCCGAGCGCTGACTTCATTACCGCAGCCCGTCATCGCGCGGGTGAATGGAGTCGCCGCGGGCGCGGGCGCGAACGTCGCCATCGCCTGCGATATCGTGGTTGCGGCAAAATCCGCGAAGTTCATTCAGAGTTTCTCGGCAATCGGCCTCATTCCGGACAGCGGTGGCACCTGGCACCTGCCGCGTCTTGTCGGCCAAGCCCGAGCGCTCGGCCTGGCCCTGACGGGCGAGCCGCTTCCGGCCGAGAAAGCCGCCGAATGGGGCCTCATTTGGAAGGCGGTCGAAGATGACGCGCTCGACGCCGAGGTCGACGCCATCGCCGACAAGCTTGCCGCGCTTCCGCCGCTTGGGCTTGCCGCGATCAAGGAGATGATCCGCACCAGCTGGCAGTACAGCCTCGACGAAGAGCTCGATCGCCAGGCCGGAACGATGCGCCGCCTCGGCTTCACCGAGGATTATCGCGAGGGTGTCGCCGCCTTCCTCGAGAAACGCACACCAAAGTTCGTCGGGCGCTAAAGCATGGGAACCGATACTGTCGAATATCGCCTGCTTCCGGGAACTCGCGCTGCTGTCGGCCGCGCAGGAACGCACAGCGTCATCGCCGACCGGCCCGAGGGCAAGGCGGGTGGAATGGGCCTTGGCTTCAATGGCGGGCAGCTGCTCGCGCTCGCAATTGGCGGCTGCTTTTGCAACGATCTTCAGGCGATTGCCGAGGACATGGGCCTGGCCATCGCGGACCTCGGCATCAGCGTATCGATCGATTTCGAAGGCAAGCCATCCCGCGCAACCGCGGCCCGAATGACGGTCGATTGCCTCCTCGCCGATGGCTCCGATCCGACGGAGCTGATCGAACGCGCGAAGGCGATCACCACCATCGGAAACTCGATCCGCCATGGTGTCCCGGTCGCAATCAGCAGGAACTGAACTGCAACCTCCCGCGCCGATGCTCGTTACGCCTCCCGAATAACAACAAAGGAGGCGAACGTGCTTGGCACCATCCTCATCATTCTTCTGATTCTGCTCCTCATCGGCGCCGTTCCCCGCTGGGGATACAGCCGCGGATGGGGATATGGTCCGTCGGGCCT
>DASTAU010000171.1:0-3290 GCA_035712425.1 Sphingomicrobium sp. | reverse complement strand
GCGCAAGAGCATCCATGCCGTGTTCGGGTCGCAGATGGTGCCGATCGTGTTCCGCATCATCCTGATCTGGTTGATCAAGCCGCGATCACCGACCAGGCCGCCCGCGACGAGGTCGCTATGCCCGCCGACATATTTGGTGAGGCTGTAGACCGACAAATCGGCGCCATTGCTGAGCGGCTTGGCCCAGAGCGGGCCGAGGAAGGTATTGTCGATCGCGATCGGCGGCCGCTGACCCTCATCAAACGCAGCGTCGACGGCCGCCCGAACCGCTTCGACGTCGACCAGCTGGTTGGTCGGGTTCGCAGGGCTTTCCAGGTAAATCAGGCTCACTCGCCCCTTCTCCTTGCCCTTCGCGATCGCGGCATCGATCTCCTCGCGCGTCGCGCCCGACGGGAAGTCGACCCAGGCCACGCCGAACTGGCCCAGGATCTTCGCAATCAGCGTTTCGGTCGCCGCATAGAGCGGTCCAGAATGGACCACGCAGTCGCCCGGCCGGACGAACGTTAGCAACAGGGTCGCGATCGCCGCCATTCCGCTCGAGAAAGCGAGAGCGTCATCGGCGTCTTCCCAAACGGCGAGACGGTCTTCGAGGATTTCCTGGTTCGGTCCGTTGAAGCGCGAATAGATGAGACCCTCGGCCCCGCCCGGCCGCTTGCCGGTGACCCCTTCGAAAAAGCGTTTGCCCGCCGCAGCATTCTCGAACACGAAGGTCGAAGTGAGGAAGATCGGCGGCTTCAGCGACCCCTCGCTCAGGTCCGGATCGAAGCCGTAGCCGAGCATCAAAGTTTGCGCGTTGAGCTTGCGATTGCCGATCTTGGTCGGCGATGGCCGCGGTGCGCGTTGGTGGGAAATGGCGCCGCTGATTTCGTTTTCGGTAGGCAAATGGACTCTCCTCGTTCGAGCGCGGCATTAGCGCCAACCGTCGACCCGCGCCAATCAACTGGTGCAGCGCCGCCTATAAGCTGGGCTTTTCGTCAGCCGGGGATCGCGATGGCGCTGAGTTGCCGGCCGTAGTCCGCTTCGCCGCGATGGGTCGCGCGGCGATAGCTATAGAAACGGCTATCATCGGGATAGGTGTCCAGGTTCAACGCCTCGACCTCGCTGATGCCTGCGGCGATCAGCCGATGCACGACATAATCTTCGAGGTTGAAGTGCGGCTTTCCCGACGGACCTGGCTCGAAAAAACGCGCATTGTCTGCTTCTTGCTCGATAAACCGGTCGCGAAAGGCCTGATCGACTTCATAGGACGGCTGGGCAATGCAAGGTCCAACCGCTGCGTGAATGTTCTCCCGCCGCGCGCCAAGGCGCTCCATTGCCTCGATCGTCGCATCGGTCACTCCGGCGAGCGCTCCGCGCCATCCGGCGTGCGCCGCGCCGACGACCACGGCGTTGTGGTCGGCGAAAAGCACCGGTGCGCAGTCGGCGGTTAAAATTCCGAGCAGCAGGTTCGGCGTATCGCTGACCATGGCGTCCGCCTTGGGCCGCCCGTCCTGTGGCCACGCGTGATTGGCGACGACGACCTCTGCTGAATGCACCTGGTGGACGGTCGCAAGGTCGGCCTCCTCGAGGATAGCCGCCACGGCTAGACGGCGATTGCCCGCAATGACTTCACGGTCGTCACCGCTTCCGAAACCGACGTTGAGGCCAGCCATCTCGCCGACCGACATGCCGCCACGACGGCCGAGAAAGCCGTGCGGAAAATGTCCCAGGCTTATTGCGCGGATGACCTCGACAGTCAGAGCGATTTCCTCATGATCACATCCTCGTCGGCGTGATTTCCGACCATGAAGTCGTAGCGTCCAACCGCCTCGAATCCATAGCGATCGTAGAACCGCCGGGCACGGTGATTGTCGATGTAGACGGTGAGGTAGAGTTCTTTCGCTCCGCGGCGGCGGGACTCATCGATCGCCCAATCCATGAGCCCGCTCGCGATGCCGCTGCCGTGATGCTCTTTCAGGACGTAAAGCTGGTCGAGGAGAAGCGCTGGACCGGACGGTTCGATGGGGAGCTTCAGCAGCGGGCCGAGCTTCACGTAACCGACAGGCCGGGCACCTTCTTCGGCGACGCGAAACGCGAAGGCAGGGTCGGCCAGCTGGGCTTTCCAATTGGCTATCCCAAAGCCCCCGAGAAACGCTTCGAGGTCTTCGGGGGCATAGAGATGAGCGAACGTGTCGCAGAACGTAACATCGAATATCCGGTCGAGCGCAGCAGCGTCCGCCGGAACTCCATCGCGATATGAAATCATGCGAAGCCGGCCGGCGCCGGCCAATCCGGCGAATGGATCGCGATGACCTTGAACAGACTGCCCATTGCCTCCTCTGCGGTGAGGCGCTCGAGCGCGCTGTCGATTTCGGCAGCGCGTTCTGGATTGGCGCGCGCCAGCGCCTGGGCCCGCCCTTCAATGCCGAGACGAATCAACCAGTGGCGCTGCGTTTCTATCGCGGTCACTGCTGCACCTGCAGATACGGCCGCCCTTTCGACCGCTTCGAAATCCACGTGAGCCGTCAGGTCCTGTTCTCCGGGACGGTCGAGCAGCGGCGAAAACTCGTGGCCGCGAACTGCCTGCAACGTATCGCCGGGAGCGCTCTTCGAATGGCCGTAATCGATGATCAGGGCCGCGCCGCCACACTTCACGAGGTGCCGGGCGATTGCTCCAACGGCTTCGACTCGCGCCGGTGAATCCTCGACGATTTCGCCATCGCGGTCGAACGCAAGCCCGCCAGCGGCGATGACGACTCGACGTTCGATTCCGTTCACGAACTGACGAACCGGAAGCGCGTCGAGGAATTCGTTCGCGACCAGCAGCAGCGGTTTCTCCGGCAAATCCTCGATCTGATCGCCAAATCTCGCATCCGGAAGTGCTGCAACCTGTTTCTCGCGCAACACAGGACTGGTCTCTATGAAATGCACATCCCCACCAAATCCGCCCGATCGAAGCACTCGGAGCGCGTCGGCAGCGAGTGTGCCTCTCCCCGGCCCAAGCTCGGCGTAGATGGCGTCGGCTGGCGACCCTGCCCTCTTCCAGCAGTCGGAAAGCGCCGCGCCGACCATTTCGCCGAACATCTGACTGATCTCGGGAGCGGTCGTGAAATCACCCTGGGCGCCGAGTGGGTCTCGGGTCGCGTAATAATAAGCGTTGCACGCTTCCATAAAGGCTTCGACGGTGATGGGCCCTTCGGCCCGGATTCGACCGTGAAGCGCTCGCTCCAGCGGGGTCACGCTACCGATGCTGTCCCTGCGGTTGCCTCAACGCGGACTCGGCGCTTTTTCGCGGTCAGCATCAGGTAGAG
>DASTAU010000170.1:0-7872 GCA_035712425.1 Sphingomicrobium sp. | reverse complement strand
CGATGCTTTACGCGCTGGGCCGATCCGATGCGCCGTTGAAAGCGAAGCTGATCGCGACTGCCGTCTTCTTCAGCGCCATCGCTCCGCTGTCGTGGCGGTTCGGAGTGGTCGGAGCGGCGATTGCGCTGGTCCTGGGCAATGCCGCGAACGTCGCTGCGATGATGCTTCAGCTGCGGCGCGAGCACCGGCGCGTGCGCAGGCCGACGGCCGCTTAGAGGCTCGCTTCCTCGAAGCCGCGTTGCTTCACCAGCCGGTCGATTTCGACGAGCGTGGTCAGCAGGCTCTCCATCCTGTCGAGCGGCCAGGCGTTGGGACCATCCGATTTCGCGCTCGCCGGGTCGGGGTGCGTTTCCATGAATAGTCCCGAGACGCCGGTCGCCACTGCGGCCCGCGCCAATACCGGGACGAATTCGCGCTGGCCGCCGGAGCTGGTCCCTTGCCCCCCGGGAAGCTGGACGCTGTGCGTGGCGTCGAACACCACCGGACAGCCGGTATCGCGCATGATCGCGAGGCTGCGCATGTCGCTGACGAGATTGTTGTAGCCGAAAGAGGCGCCGCGCTCGCACACCATGATCGTGTCTTCGTTGACGCCGGCGGCCTGGGCGGCGCCGCGGGCCTTGTCGACGACATTCTTCATGTCGTGGGGCGCCATGAACTGCGCCTTCTTGATGTTCGCCGGCTTCCCGCTCGCAGCGACCGCGTGAATGAAATCCGTTTGGCGCGCGAGGAATGCGGGGGTCTGAAGCACGTCGACGACCTCGGCGACCGGCGCGATCTGCGGGATGTCATGAACGTCGGTCAGAACCGGAACGTCGAGCTCGGCGCGGACCTTTTCCAGGACGCGGAGACCTTCGTCCATGCCGGGTCCGCGATAGCTCTTGTCGCTGCTGCGATTGGCCTTGTCGAAGCTCGACTTGAAGATGAAGAAGACGCCGAGCTTGTCAGTGATTGCCTTCAGCTTCTCGGCGGTCCTCATCTGCAGATCTTCACTTTCGACGACGCAGGGGCCGGCGATGAGGAAGATGGGCTGGTCGATGCCGACGGAGCGTCCAAGCAGGTTCATGGCGGCTATCTAGGCGAGAGAGTCGACAACCGCCACCGGCCGCCAGTCGCCAAGGCCGTTTTGTTCGCCGAAATGTTCCGGGAATGGCTCACCGGCGTTGATGCCCCCAGTCACGAAGACGGTGTCGAAGCCCATTCGCGCCGCTCCGAGCACGTCGGTTTGAAGGCCATCGCCGACCGCAAGGACTTCGTCAGCGGGAGGATTGCCGGCGCGATGAAGCGCGTGTTCGTAAATCGCGGGGAATGGCTTGCCGTACCAGGTCACCCGGCCTCCCAGCATCTGGTAGATGTCGGCGAGTGCGCCAGCGCAAGCCTCAGCGATGCCGCCGCGCATCACGATTCGGTCGGGATTGAGGCAATGCATGAGGACGTCGCGTTCGACGAGCCGCTCGAGCTCGGTTCGATATTGCTCCGGATCGGCCTCCCCCTCGCGAATTCCAGTGCAGGCCAGCTCGGTGAATCGGTCGTCGTCCGAAATCCGGACTCCGCGCCCTTCGAGCACGGCCCGGTCGCCGGCGGTTCCGATGAAGCCCACCGGCTCGCCCACCGCCAACAAGGCCGCGATCCCTGCCTCTCCGCTGGTCGCGATGAAGTCGTAAGCATCCAGCGGCAACCCGATGCCGCCCAGCTGCTTTGCCACTGCCTCCTCGGTGCGAGGCGCATTCGTGATCAGCGCCACGCAGCGGCCTTGCCCGCGCCATTGGCCAAGCCGTTCGGCTGCTCCCGGATAGAGTTCGACGCCATTGTGGACGACGCCCCACACGTCGCACAGGATCAGCCGGTATTTGGGATCGAGCGTATCGAGGGTGCTCATTCGAGACCGGCTGCGGCGAGCGCTTCCTCGATTGGCGCGACATCTTCGGGATTGTTGAGCTCGCGAAGTGCGAACGGCGGCGTTTCGACCTCGACGACGTGAATTGGAATTCCCGCGTCGAGGAACCGCAGTTGCTCGAGCCCTTCGAGGGTCTCCAGTTCGGAAAGCGGCGTCTCGCGATACTGTTCGAGCGCTCGCGGCCGGTAAGCATAGACACCGACGTGAAGCTTCATCGGGGTCGGTTGCGCCTCGGCCGCCCATTGCGGAAGGTGCGGAATCAAGCGCTTGGAGAAATAGAGCGCGCGGCCTTCATTATCGGTGACCACGGTTGTTCCTCCGACCCGCCCGGCCGACTCTTCGCGGCGAAGCGCGGCGACTTCTTCGCTCCTCAATCGCATTGCAGGCGTTGCGACCAGCGCATCCGGATTGCTTTCCATGTGGCTAATCAGCGCTTCCACAAAGGACGCAGGGGTGAGCAAGGCGTCGCCCTGAAAATTGATCACGAGGTCCGGCTCATGAAGCTCGGGCAGCGCCTCGGCGCAGCGCTCCGTCCCGTTGCGGCATTCGGGTGAGGTCATGATCACACCGACGCGCGCCGGGGCGCAACCTTCGGCGATGCGGTCATCGTCGGTGACGACGAAAACGCCGGAAACCCCCGCGACTCGCCGCGCCGCCTCGACGCTGCGCTGGATCAACGGCTTGGCCGCGCCGCCCGCGCCCTTCAGCTGCACGAGCGGCTTTCCCGGGTAGCGCGACGAGGCGTAGCGCGCGGGGATCAGGATGATCGTGTTCACCGCGGCGGCGGGCAGTCGTGGATGTGGAGCACGCCCAGCGGTTTCTTCCCGCTCCCATCCTCGTCAACGACAAACAAAGCGGTGATCTTGTGCTCCTCGAACAACGTGAGCGCGTCATCGACCAACGAATCCGGTGTGATCGTCTTGGGATCGCTGGTCATGAACTCGGCGGCGGTGTGGTCGAGCCCTTGTTCGATGTGACGCCTCAAGTCGCCGTCGGTGATGGCTCCGATGAGGTGGCCGGCATCGTCGATGACGCCAATGATTCCCAGGCGCTTGGCCGACATCTCGACGATCGTCTCGCGCATCGGTGATCCCGCGCTCGTCAGCGGGACCGCGTCGCCCGAGTGCATGAGCCGCCGGACCGGCTTCAACCTTGCGCCGAGCGCGCCTCCAGGGTGCAGCCGGCCGAAATCGGTGCGGGTGAACCCCTTCTGCTGCATCACCGTCATCGCCAGCGCGTCTCCAAGGGCCAGAGTCATCGTCGTCGATGTGGTTGGAGCGACGGATTCGGGGCCGACCTCGGGCCAGTGCGGAAAGGTGAGCGCTGCGGTCGCGGCTTGGGCGAGCATCGAGCCGCCGTTGCCGGTAATCGCGATGATGGGAATTTCCACGTTTTGGAAATGGTCGATCACTGCTTCGAGCTCGGCAGTCTCTCCACTCTGCGAAATGAGGATCGCGACGTCGCCCGCGCTCGCCATCCCGAGGTCGCCGTGAATGGCTTCGGCGAGATGGAGGAAAGTCGCGGTCGTCCCTGTCGACGCGAACGTCGCGGCGATCTTGCGGCCGACATGGCCCGATTTGCCGAGCCCGCTTACGATGAGCTTGCCCCGGCATTCGAGGATGAGGCGAACTGCGTCCTCGAAGGGACCATCGAGGCTGTCGGCCAGCGCGTCCAGCGCCCGCGCCTCGTCGTGGAGGATTTCACGCCCGAATTGCAGCACGTCGCTCGCCATGGAGCGCCCCTAGCGCAGCGCATCCGCTGCTGTGAAGCGCTTGACGAGCGTTGAACCGGCGGCTTGGGTTCGCGCACGAAAGGTACTCATGGCCAGGAAACTCACGCGCTTCATCCTGATCGCGCTCGTGCTCGGGATCATCGCCGGATGGGCGATCAACTATGCGATCGACGATGGAACGCCCGCCTCGGCCGACCGGCTGAAATCGATCGCCGACTATCTGAGCATCGTCACGACGCTCTTTCTGCGCCTCATCAAGATGATCATCGCCCCGCTGGTCTTCTCGACGCTGGTCGCGGGGATTGCGCACATGGGCGACGTCGCGGCACTGGGCCGGGTCGGCGTGCGCTCCCTCGGCTGGTTCATCCTCGCGAGCCTCGTCTCGCTGACTCTCGGCCTCATCATCGTCACCGCGCTTCATCCGGGCGTCGGCCTCAACCTCGCCATTCCGCCGAACAGCGCGGCAAGCGGAGTGGAGACCGCGGCGTTCAATCTAAAGGACTTCGCCTCCCATCTCGTGCCGCAGTCGATCTTCGAGGCGATGAGCACGAACGAAATCCTCCCGATCGTGATCTTCTCGCTCTTCTTCGGGATCGCGCTGACGGCCATCGGCGAGAAGGGCCGGCCGATCGTTCGCGGCGTGGAATCGCTCGTCCAGGTCATGCTCCAGGTCACCAATTATGTCATGCGGTTCGCACCGTTCGCGGTGTTCACCGCAGTCGCGAGCGCGCTGGCCGAGCGCGGTCCCCAGATCATCGCGACGCTCGGCAAGTTCGTTGGCAGCTTCTATCTCGGTCTCGCGATCCTCTGGGCGCTGCTGATCGGGGTCTGTTTCGTGATCGTCGGCCCGAGGACTCGGCATCTCGTTCGCTACATCCGCGACCCGGTGGTGCTCGCCTTCTCCACCGCTTCTTCGGAAGCGGCCTACCCGCGGACGCTGGAAGCGCTGGACCGGTTCGGCGTTCCTCCGCGCATCGCAAGCTTCGTCCTTCCGCTCGGCTATTCGTTCAATCTCGACGGATCGATGATGTACATGACCTTCGCGACGATCTTCATCGCGCAGGCCTATGGCATCCACCTCAGCCTGGGGCAGGAGATCACCATGCTCCTGGTGCTGATGATCACCTCCAAGGGCATGGCCGGAGTTCCGCGCGCCAGCCTTGTGGTGATTGCGGCGATCATGCCGATGTTCCGGATTCCGGAGGCCGGGCTCCTCCTGATCCTCGCCGTCGACCATTTCCTCGACATGGGTCGGTCGGGGACGAACGTGGTCGGCAATGCGGTGGCTTCGACGCTAGTTGCGCGCTGGGAGGGAACGCTGAAGGCCGAAGGCTCTCCGGACATCGATCCGGCGCCGGCGCCCTCACACGTGAAGCGCGATGGGCCGATGCACGACCATTTCTAGTCGAAGGGGCGGTCGATGCCCGGCGGCGGCTCGGTGAAGAACTTCGGCCCCGCCTCGGTCATGGTCCAACAATCCTCCAGGCGGACCCCGAACTTGCCGGGAATGTAGATCCCGGGCTCGTCGGAGAAGCACATGCCGGGGGCAAGCGGCGTGGTTTCGCCGTGGACCAGATAGACGGGCTCGTGGCCGTCCATTCCGATTCCGTGGCCGGTGCGGTGAGAGAGACCGGGGAGCTTGTAGCCCGGACCATAGCCCCAGCTTTCGTAGGCAGCGCGGACGGCATCGTCGACGGCGCCCGCCGGTACGCCCACTTTCGCGGCGCGGATCGCGATTTGCTGGCCTTCGTGGACCTGGTTCCAGACCTTGCGTTGCTCGGGCGTCGGAGGCGCGCCGAAGACGAACGTGCGCGAAATGTCGGACTGATAGCCGTGGACGGTGCAGCCGCAGTCGAACAGGATCGTGCTCCCGCGCCTCACGATCTGCGGCTTCTTCGAGCCGTGCGGAAGCGCCGAAGCCTCATCGATCAGAACGAGGGAGAATTCCGGGCTTCCGCCGAGGGTCGCCGTCGCGGCATCGATCGCGGCGCCGAAGTCCGCTGGCGTCATTCCAGCCCTGGCGTACTCGCCGGCGTGTCGCATCGCGCGGACGGTGATGTCGTTCGCGGTCTGCATCAGCGCGAGCTCGGCCGGCGATTTGATCAGGCGCAGTGCTCGAACGACGGGGTTCGCGCTGACTGCCTTGAGGCCGGCAAGCTGCTGGCCCAGGCGGTCGAAGATGAAATAGCGGTCGGTCTCCTCGAACCCGACGGGCGCGGCGGCGACGCCGCGCTCGCGGAGGAAGTCGGCGACCAGCTTCAGCGGCTCCTCATCCTCGTTCCACGTACGGATCTCGGCGGGGATCGCGAGCGTCTCTGCGACCGACGGCCGCTCGAAGAAGGGCGTCACGATAATCGGGTCGCCCTGCGCCGGAATGACCGCGGCAGTGAGCCGCTCGGAGCGGTGCCATTGGACGCCGGTCAGATAATCGAGGCTGGAGCCCGACTCGACGATAATCGAGCCGATCCCGTTCTGCTGCATCAGCTGGCGCGCCTTGGCGATGCGCCCGAGACGCTCGGCCTGCGAGATCGGAGGCGGCAGGCGGACCGGAGTCAGCACATCTACCGTGGCCGCCATCACCCGGCTCATCGGCACGGTCATCGCCGCTGCCAAGGCGCCGGCACCGGTCATAAAGCTGCGCCGCTGAATCATGGCCCCTCCCCTTTTTCGATCGCCTACTGTTGCACGGCGGCGGCCAATCAGCCAGCAGGCGCGGCTTCCATGTTCGACTCGGCTTTCAACGACGGCGTGAAACGCCCCGGCACGCGCGAGATGACGGCGATGCTCGCCGCGCTCATGGGGCTTAATTCGTTCGCGATCGACGCGATGATCCCGGCGCTCCCGGCGATCGGCAATTCCCTCCACGTGATGGACGAGAACCACCGGCAGCTGGTCGTCATCGCCTATTTCATCGGCTTCGCTTCGACCCAGCTGATTTGGGGACCGCTCGCGGACCGGTTCGGGCGAAAGCCGGTGCTGGCGACGGGGGTGACGCTCTATGCGGCGTTCGCCGTGCTGTGTGCGCTGTCGGGAAGCTTCCCGCTGCTGATCGCCTCTCGGGTTGGCATGGGCGCTTCGGCCGCCGTGACTCGAGTGCTGGTCGTGGCGATGGTCCGCGACCTGTTCGAGCGCGAAGCGATGGCGCAGGTCATGAGCCTGGTCTTCATGGTCTTCATGCTGATGCCGGTGCTCGCGCCGAACATCGGGCTGGCGATCCTGGCCTTCGCGCCCTGGCAGGCGATCTTCGGCGCGCTGGCGATTTACGCGGTGGTGATGCTTGCCTGGTCGTGGTCACGGCTGCCGGAGACGCTTCATCCGGAATATCGGCGCTCGCTCCACCTCGGCGACATGGCGGGCGCGGTTTGGGAGACTCTCCGCGAGCCGCAGTCGCGCGGCTACACGATCGCGATGACGATCAGCTTCGGCGGGCTCGTCGCTTATATCGCCTCGATCCAGCAGATCGTGTTCGACGCCTTCCACCAGCCGCACCTTATCGGAGCGGTATTCGCAGCGATCGCGGCGCCGATGGCAGTGGCGTCCTGGACCAATGCCCGGGTGGTCGGGAAATTCGGGCTTCGCCGCGTCGGCCATTTGGCGTGCGCGGCATTCATGGTCGTTTCGCTCGTCCATGTCGCCGTGGCGCTGAGCGGGCACGAGAGTTTGATGATCTTCGTCGTCCTTCAGGCGCTCACCATGTGCGCCTTCGCCTTCACCTCCTCGAACCTCAGCACGCTTGCGATGGAGCACATGGCGCCGATCGCGGGGACGGCGTCGTCGGTCCAGGGAATGCTCGGAACGCTCGGAGCCGCGATCCTCGGGTTCCTGATCGGGCTGGCCTTCGACGGTACGGTGCTGCCTTATGCAATCGGAACGGCGGCCTGTTCGGTCGGGGGGTTCATCGCGATCGTTTTGACCGAGCCCCGCAACCTCTTCGCGCGGATACGCCAGGAGCCCGACGAGCCGACCGTTCCCGCAGTGCCGGAGGAAGTGGTCTAGCGTGGTGGGGGCGGCGGGCGGAGCGTGCACCGCCCGCCGCTGGGGAGTTCGTTATTCCGCCGCGATGTCGCCGCCATCGTCGTCGTCAGGGCCGCCGCCGACCATCAAGGCCTCGCCGACTTCCTCGGTCCGGCCACGGATCGCATTCTCGATGCGCTGGGCGACGTCGGGATTTTCCTTGAGGTAGACTTTCGCGTTCTCGCGGCCCTGGCCGATGCGGACGCTGTCGTAGCTGAACCAGGCGCCCGAC
>DASTAU010000169.1:0-5667 GCA_035712425.1 Sphingomicrobium sp. | reverse complement strand
CGCTGTGGGTCTGCTCGACGGCCTGGCGGAAGTCGCCGATGAAGCGGCTGTCGACGATCGCGTGGGATATTTGCGCGCGCTCGATCACCGTCGCGATCTCGCCCGGGCGGAGGAGCGGCATGGTCGCGACCACGACGCCACCGGCCTTCAAAACGGCGAGCCACGCCGCGAACATGGTGTAGGTGTTCGGTCCGCGCAAAAGCGCGCGATTGCCGGGGATGAGCCCGTATTCGTCAACGAGGAGGCGCGCGATTCGTCCGCTGAAATCGTCGAGGTCGGCGTAGGTCCAGCGGCCATGCTCGTTCATCACCGCAAGCGCTTGCCGGTCGCCGCCCTTCAGCAATTCCGCGGCGGCGTTGAGGCGCTCGGGATATTGAAGCTCGGGCAGGTCGAAGCGGAATTCCGGAAGCAGCTCCGGCGGCGGTAAGCGATCTCGGACGAAACTGTCGTAGGCCATCACCAGCGCCGCGTAGCGGCGATACTGTTTGATTCACACGAAGACACGAAGGAAGGGAAAAAAGACACGAAGGGCGTCAATCTTCGTGGCTTCCTTTCTGCTTCGCGTCTTCGTGTGAAGATCATTCTTCCTCAACTACCGCAGTCGTCTCGATTTCGACCTTGGCGGCGGGTTCGACGAGGCCTTTCACTTCGATGAGCGCCATCGCCGGATAGTTCGGTCCCATGATCTCGCGCCAGGCGGCCCCGATCTCGTCGCGTTCGCGTAAGTATTCGGCGCGGTCGATGACGTAGCAGGTCATCCGGACGATGTGCTGCGGGCCGGCCCCATCCTGCGCCAATATCTCCAGCGTGTTCATCAGCGCCTGAGCGAACTGCTCGTGAAGGCGGTATGAGGGGAAGCTCTCGTTCTCGTCCCAACCGACCACGCCCGCGGTGAAGATCATTCGCCCGCTTGCGCTAACGCCGTTCGAATAGCCCTTGGGCCGAGGCCAGTTCGGCGGTTGCAGGATCTTCATGGGCGTGCCCCCTTCAGCAAATCCCTAGCGATGATCTGGCGCTGCACTTCGCTCGCGCCTTCGTAGATTCGCAGGGCGCGGATGTCGCGGTAGAGCTCCTCGACTTTCACGCCGCGCGTGACGCCGGCGCCGCCGTGCATCTGCACCGCCATGTCGATGACCCGGCCTCCGGCTTCGGTCGCGTGGAGCTTGGCCATTGCAGCGGCACGGCGGTTGTCCATGCCGCCTTCGTCCTGCTGCCACGCCGCACGGTAGATCAGCAACGCGGACGCATCGATCATCAGCGCCATGTCGGCGAGCTTTTCCTGCGTGACCGCATTGTCGGCGAGCGTGCTGGTGCCGAGGCGGCGGCTGCCTGCGAACGATAGCGCCTCGTCGAGCGCTCGGCGGGCGAAGCCGAGCGCGGCCGCACCGACTGTGACGCGGAACAGGTTCAGAGTCTCCATGCCGATTCGGAAACCCTCGCCGCCCTCCCCGACGATCGCATCCGCGGGGATTCGGACATTGTCGTAGGTAAGCCGCGCAAGCGGATGCGGCGCGATGACGTCGATCCGCTCGGCGACGGTGACGAGTTCGGCGGGGACGATGAAGGCGGACAACCCGCGCGCGCCTTCACCTTCGCCGGTACGCGCGAAGGTCAGATAGAAATCCGCGATGCCTCCATTTGAAATGTAGGTCTTCTCGCCGACAATGACCCATTCGTTGCCGTCGCGCATCGCGCTGGTCTGCATGTTCGCGGCGTCCGACCCGCATTCGGGTTCGGTCATGGCGAAGGCGGCGATCGCCTCCCCGCTCGCGATCCTGGGAAGCCAATCGCGTTTCTGCTCGATCGTCCCGAACAGGGAGATGGCGCCCGATCCGAGGCCCTGCATCGCGAAGGCGAAGTCCGCGATCGGCGAATGATAAGCGAGGGTCTCGCGGGCGATGGCGAGGCTGCGTACGTCGGGGCGCGTGTCGCCATCGGCTACGCACAATTTGAGAAAACCGGCGGCGCCGAGCTCACGCACCAGCATCCGGCATTCGCTGTCGAGATCGTCAGAGAAGCGGTTGGCGATATTGTCGGCGCACCAGCGCTGGATCGCGTCGGCGAGCTCGCGATGTTTGGGCTCGAAAAAGGGCCAGGAGAGGAAGCTCCGGTCCGGCATCAATTGCCCTGGAATTCCGGACGGCGCTTGTTGGCAAAGGCTTCGTAGGCGCGGTGGAAATCCTTGGTTTCCATGCACCGCGCCTGCACCCGCGCTTCGGCTTCGAGCGCTTCGTGCAGGGTCATGCTGGTTTCGGCGTCGAGCTGGCGCTTGGTGATGCAATGGGCGATCGACGGGCCCTTTGCCAGCTGGTCGGCGAGCGCTTGAGCTTCGGCTAGGACATCCTCGACCACGCGGTTGTAGAAGCCCCAGGCGAGACCTTCGTCGCTGGTCATGTCGCGGCCGGTGAAGAGCAGCTCGGCCGCGCGGCCGTGGCCGATCAGCCGCGGAAGCATCGCGCAGGCGCCCATGTCCGCGCCCGACAGGCCAACGCGGCTGAAGAGGAATGCCGTCTTGCAACCCGGCTGGCCGAAACGAATGTCGCTTGCCATCGCGAGGATCGCGCCGGCGCCGGCGCATACGCCCTCGACCGCGGCGATGATCGGTTGCGGGCAGGAGCGCATCGCCCGGACGAGGTCGCCGGTCATCCGCGTGAAGCGCAGAAGCCCCTGGCTATTCATCTTCGTCAGGGGCCCGATGATTTCGTGGACGTCGCCGCCCGAACAGAAATTGCCACCCGCGCCGCGAATGACGACGACCTTCACCGCATAATTATGGTCGAGTTCGTAGAAGGTCGCGCGGAGCTCGTCATAGCTTTCGAAGGTCAGCGGGTTCTTCCGCTCCGGACGGTTGAGTGTGATGGTCGCGACGCCGTCCTTGAACTCCCACAGGAAATGCTTCGGCTGAAACGCCGCCGGGTCGAAACTCATGCGCTGGTCCCTCCGTCGACGGTGACCGCGGCGCCGTTCACATCCTGCGACTGCGGCAGGCACAAGGTGAGGATCATCGTCGCGACGGCGTCGGGGTGAACCAGCCGCCCGCTCGCGTTCATGTTGGTGATGATTCCGCGCGAATCCTGCTCGCTCCGGCCAGTGATCTCGGACACTCGGGCGACCGACTCGTCGGTCATCGGCGTATCGACATAGCCGGGGCAAACCGCGTTCACGGTGAGCGTGGTCTTCGCATATTCGGCGGCGAGGCTGCGCATCAGGCCGAGGAGGCCGTGCTTCGACGCGGCGTAATGCGCGGCGTAGGGGACTCCGCGGAGCGAGGCGACCGAGGCGACGAAGACCAGCCGGCCGTTCTCGCTCTTCAGAAGATCGCCGATCGCGGCCTGCGCGCAGTCGAAGGCGGCGGTGAGGTTGGTGGCGATGATCCGGTCCCAGCTGTCGCGGGTCATCTTGTGGAAGGGCGCGCTCTCGGCGATCCCGGCGTTGACGACCAGCATGTCGATCGGGCCGCTGACGGACCGCGCCTCGTCGAATGCCCTGGCGATCTGATCGGGCTTTGTGACGTCGCACGACACCGCGTGGCCGGAAATGCGCTTGGCTGTTTCCTGAAGCGGATCGAGGCGGCGGCCCAGCAGCGACACTTGCGCGCCCGCCGAGTGAAGGTGGGTTGCCGCCGAGGCACCGATGCCGGTTCCTCCGCCGGTGACCAGCGCGTGGCGTCCTTCGAGCCAGCTCCCCATGGCTTCACGTCTTGGCCGAACGGCCATGAGGTGGCAAGGCGGCGCCCATGAAAGTCGCAGTTCTCGAAACCGGCCGTCCGCCTGGCAACCTCGCCGAGGAGTTCGGCGATTATCCCGCAATGTTCGGCGAGCTGCTCGGTCCCGGCTTTGAAATCGAAAGCTTCGACGTGCAGGCCGGTGAGTTTCCCGAGCCTGCAGCGCACCACGTCTACATGATCACCGGATCGCCGGCCGGCGTCTACGAAGACCTGCCGTGGATCGCGCCGCTCGAGCAGTTTATCCGCGAGGCGGACGGCGCCAAGATGATCGGCATCTGCTTCGGGCACCAGGTGATGGCGCAAGCGCTCGGTGGCCATGTCGAGAAATCGGACAAGGGCTGGGGCGCGGGGCTACATCATTACAATGTCGTCCGATCCGAGCGGTGGATCGATAGCGCCGGTACGATCGCGATTCCGGCGTCGCACCAGGACCAGGTCGTGATTCAGCCGCCGAACACCGACGTCGTCGCCGCTTCGGACTTCACCCCGTTCGCGGCGCTCGCCTGGAGCGGCCGGCCGGCAATCAGCTTCCAGTTCCACCCGGAATTCTCGCCCGCCTTCGCCAAGGCGCTGATCGAGAAACGCTACGACGCCGTGCCCAATCCGGACGCCGCGATCGCTTCGCTCGACGAGCCCAACGACAGCGCGCGCGTCGGCCAGTGGATCCGCAATTTCCTCAACGGAGACTCAGAATGAAGACCCGCGCCGCCGTCGCCTTCGAGGCGAAGAAGCCGCTCGAAATCGTCGAAGTGGATTTGGACGGTCCGAAGCAAGGCGAAGTGCTGGTCGAGATCATGGCGACCGGCATCTGCCACACCGATGCCTATACGCTCGACGGATTCGACAGCGAGGGCATCTTCCCGTCGATCCTGGGGCATGAAGGCGCGGGCGTGGTTCGCGAAGTCGGGCCGGGCGTCACCAGCGTGAAGGCGGGCGACCATGTCATTCCTTTGTACACGCCCGAATGCCGCCAGTGTAAGTCGTGCCTCAGCGGCAAGACCAACCTCTGCACCGCGATCCGCGCGACGCAGGGCAAGGGCCTGATGCCCGACGGGACGAGCCGCTTCAGCTATAAGGGCGAGACCATCTTCCATTACATGGGCTGCTCGACCTTCTCGAACTTCACCGTGCTGCCCGAGATCGCGGTCGCGAAGATCCGGGCAGACGCTCCTTTCAAGACGAGCTGCTACATCGGCTGCGGCGTGACGACGGGCGTCGGCGCGGTGGTGAAGACCGCGAAGGTCGAGCCGGGCGCGAACGTCGTCGTGTTCGGCCTCGGCGGAATCGGCCTCAACGTCATCCAGGGCGCGAAGATGGTCGGCGCCAACAGGATCGTTGGAGTCGACATCAACCCCGACCGCGAGGAGTGGGGCCGCAAGTTCGGGATGACCGATTTCCTCAATTCCAAGGGCATGAGCCGCGAGGACATCGTCGCGAAAATCCTCGAAATCACCGACGGCGGCGCGGACTATACCTTCGACGCGACCGGCAACACCGAGGTGATGCGCACGGCGCTCGAATGCTGCCACCGCGGGTGGGGAACGAGCATCATTATCGGAGTCGCCGAGGCGGGCAAGGAAATCGCGACTCGCCCGTTCCAGCTCGTCACCGGCCGCAACTGGCGCGGGACGGCGTTCGGCGGTGCCAAGGGACGCACCGATGTGCCGAAGATCGTCGACTGGTACATGGACGGAAAGATCGCGATCGACCCGATGATCACGCACACGCTTAGCCTGGGTGACATCAACAAGGGCTTCGACCTGATGCATGCGGGCGAGAGCATTCGCAGCGTAGTGATTTACTAAGGGAGGCTTTGGAATGTTCAGTCATGTGATGGTCGGGACCCGGGATCTCGAAAAAGCGAAAGCCTTTTACAACAAGGTTCTTGGGACTCTCGGCTTTGAGGGCGAGCCGATCCACAATGTCGGTCCGTCGGGCCA
>DASTAU010000168.1:0-2737 GCA_035712425.1 Sphingomicrobium sp. | reverse complement strand
ATTCTCGCCCAGCAGAAGCTGCGCCATCGGCTTGCCGACGATGTTCGATCGCCCGATCACCACGGCCTCGAGGCCGGTCAGATCGCCGAGCTCCTGCTTGAGGAGGTAGAGGCAGCCGTAGGGCGTGCAGGGCGCGAGCGCCGGTAGTCCGGAAGCGAGCCGTCCAGCGTTCATCGGGTGGAAGCCGTCGACATCCTTGTCCGGGTCGATGCTCTCGATCACGCGCGTCGAATTGATTTGTTTGGGCAGCGGGAGCTGGACGAGGATCCCGTCTACACGATCGTCCGCATTGAGATCAGCTACGAGCTGAAGCAGCTCTTCTTCGCTCGTTGTCTCGGGAAGGTTGTGCGCGAAACCGGCCATCCCGAGCTCGGCCGTCGCGCGGTTCTTGGAGCGGACGTATACGGCGCTTGCGGGATCTTCGCCGACCAGCACTGTCGCGAGACCGGGTGGCCGTCCCGAATTGCGCATGAAATCCGGAACAAATGCGGCAACGCGATCGCGGATCGCCTGCCCCGCCGCTTTTCCGTCGATCCGCTTGGCCGTCATCCGCCGTAATAATATTGAGTGACGACCCCGCCCAGGAGCTTCTTGAGGATCTGGATGAGGATGATGATCACCAGCGGCGAAAAATCGATCCCTCCGAAGTCCGGAAGCATTCGCCGGATCGGGCGATAAAGCGGCGCCGTGAGCCGGTCGATCGCGACCGCGAAGCTGCGGATGCCCTGCGAGCTCGTGTTGAGCACGTTGAGCACGAACAGCCAGCTGAGGATCACCTGGACGATGATGACCCAGAAGAGGACATCGAGCAGGAGGTCGGCGATTTGCACGAGGGCCATGAGCATGAGCGGGGCTTAGCCGTGGCTTTGTTAGGGCGCAAACCTCTCGGGCTCGGCGACGGCCAGGATTTCGGCGAAGTCTCCGTTCCGGTCCGTCCATTCGGCGACCGGGGTCCAGCCGCCCGAGAGCAACAGGACACGTCCGCCCCGTTCGGGATATTTGTGGCTGTTTTCGGTGTGGATCGACGAACCGCGGCCGAAGCGAAAGCGCTGACCCGAGACGGTGAAGCTGACGTCCCGATTGGCGACTAGGTGCATTTCGACGCGCGAAAGAATGTCGTTCCAGCGCGCCTCGTGACGGAAGGCGTCTTCAGGAATATCGCTGTCGAGCTCCCGGTTTATGCGCTTCAGCAGGTTGAGGTTGAACTCGGCAGTTACGCCTTCGGGGTCGTCATAGGCGCGAATCAGCCGCTCGACCGGCTTCACGCGATCCATGCCGATCAGAAGCTGCGCGCCGGGCCCCAGCAACGCGCGGAACTGGCGCAGCAAATCGGTTGCGCTCCACGGCACGAAATTGCCGATGGTCGAACCGGGGAAGAAGCCGAGCTTGGGGAGCTGCTCGATCCCGCCCGGAAGTGTAAACGGCCGGGCGAAATCGGCGACGACCGGGATGACCTCGAGCGACGGGAACAGGTGTTGAAGATCGCCCGCGCTCTGCTCGAGATAGTCGCCCGAGATATCGACGGGAACGTAAGCGGCGGGCGCGATCGCCTCCAGGAGGATCGGAGTCTTGGTCGCCGAACCGGCGCCAAACTCGACGACTGCGGCACCCTTGGGCACGCGCTGGGCGACCTCGGGCATGATGTCGTGGAGAAGCCCGGTCTCCGTCCGCGTCGGATAGTAGCTCGGCAACCGCGTGATTTCGTCGAACAGTTCTGAACCTCGGCGGTCGTAGAGCCAGCGCGCAGGAATCGCGGGGATGGGCGCCGAGAGTCCCGCAAGCACGTCGTCGCGAAACGCCTTCGTCTGGGGATCAAGCGTCGCGAGCAAGGCGAAGTCCCGTGAACTGCCAGCGAGCGCTTGGCGGGAAGAAGTTGCGGTAGGAGGCGCGGCTATGACCGCGCGGTGTGGCGCAGCTTGCGCCTTTCAGAACATATTGGCCGCACATGAACTTGCCGTTGTACTCGCCGACGGCTCCTTCGGCTTGGGCAAAACCGGGGTAGGAAGCGAAGGCGCTCTGCGTCCATTCCCAGACGTCGCCGAAGATTCCGCCGCCGGGACGGGGAACAACAGCGGCGGCATCGTCGAGCTGATTGCCGATCAGCGGATCGGCGGAGGCGCCGAAGTCCTCCCATTCGGCTTCGGTCGGGAGGCGTGCGCCGGCCCAGCGGGCGTAGGCGTCGGCTTCGAAATAACTGACGTGAGCAACCGAAGCCGCCCAATCGATCTCGCGCCGGCCCCCGAGCGTGAATTCCGTACCGTCGTCACGCCAGTAGAGCGGAGCGGCGATGCCTTCCTGCTGCACCCAGGCCCAGCCCTCTGAGAGCCAAAGCGTGGGCGTCGCGTAGCCGCCCTCATCGATGAACGCGCGCCATTCCTTGTTGGTAACCCGGCGGCCAGCGAGCTCATGGCCGGAAAGGAAGACGCGGTGGCGCGGGCGTTCGGCATCGAAGGCGAAGCCGTCATCTGGGGCTCCGATCTCGACGATCCCCTCGCGGCCGCGATGCCATGAGAGTAGCTCGACCGCGAAGCAAGCCGATGGCGGAAGTTCGCCGTAGGCCGGTTCGAGCGGGTTCTCGGCTAGGGTCGCCAGAATGTCGGTGAGGAAAAGCTCCTGGTGCTGCTGCTCGTGATTGATGCCGAGCTCGACGAGCTGCAGTGCCGCCGACGGAAGGCCCGGAAGAGCGCTCTCCAGCGCTTCGTCAACGTGAGCGCGATAGGCGCGAACCTCGTCGAGC
>DASTAU010000167.1:0-3117 GCA_035712425.1 Sphingomicrobium sp. | reverse complement strand
GCGTAATAGCCGTAGCGGCGCGGAATCTTCGGCAGCCGCTCGAGCATGGCGTGCGCCTTGGTCGTGTCGAGGCTCCAGTTGAGGATCTTCAGGTAGATATCCATCCACTTCCAGTTCGCGTGCGGCTGCTGACCGTGCGAGCGGAGGAAGTAGGCGGCGATCAACGGAGTGATCATTCGCGCGACGAGCAAGCTCATCAGCACCGAGAGAACGACGGTGAAGCCGAACGCCTTGAAGTACTGGCCGGCGACATCGGGCATCAGGGCGACCGGCAGGAAGACGGCGACGATTGCCATGGTCGTCGCAAGCACCGCGAGACCGATCTCGTCCGCGGCGTCCAGCGACGCCTGGTAGCCCGATTTGCCCATTCGCATGTGTCGGACGATGTTTTCGATCTCCACGATCGCGTCATCGACAAGAACACCCGAGACGAGCCCCATCGCCATCGTCGACATGAAGTTCAGGTTGATGTCGAGCAGGGTCATGAAGAAGAAGGCAGGGATCGCGGACAGCGGAATCGCGATTGCGGAAATGGCCGTCGCGCGAACGTCGCGAAGGAACAGAAGCACGACGAGCACCGCCAGGATCGCGCCCTCGATCAGGCCTTCCATCGCGGACGTGTACTGGGCCTTGGTGTGGTCGACCGTGTTGAAGATCTCGGAAAAGTGGACCTTCGGGTTCTGCTTCTCGATCTTCCGAAGCTCGTCCCAGGCCGCGTTATAGTCGGTGACTTCCGACGTATCCTTGGCGCGCTGGACCATGAAGGTGACGACCTCATGGCCGTTCATCTTCGAAATGGAGCGCTGCTCGGCATAGCTGTCCTCAACCCGCCCCAGGTCGCCGAGCTTGACGAAGCGGCCACCGGGAAGAGCGATTTCGGTCTGCGATAGCTGATAGGCGTCGCTCGCATTACCGAGGACGCGGACGTTCTGCTCCGAGCCGGCAACCTCCGCGCGGCCGCCGCCGGCATTGAGGTTGCTCTGCCGAAGTTGCTGATTGACCTCGGCGGCGGTGATTCCCTGAGCCTGGAGCGCGGCTGGATCGAGGATCACGCGAATTTCGCGATCGACGCCGCCGCCGCGCGTTACAGCCGCAATGCCGGGAACGGCGAGCAGGTGCTTGGCGACCGTATTGTCGATGTACCAGCTCAATTGCTCGAGGCTCATGTCGGTCGTCTGCGCGCCGACGACCGTGATCGGCTGATCCTCCGCCTGGACCCGGGTTACCTGAGGTTCGAGGATTCCTTCGGGAAGGTTGCCGCGAATCTGGTCGACCGCGCTGCGGACGTCGTTGACCGCGCGATCGGTCGGGGTGCCGAGCTGGAAGGTGACGATGGTGAAGCTGCTGCCTTCGGAGACGGAGCTGCTGATCTCGTCGACGCCCTGAACTCCGCGCACCGCGGATTCGACGCGCTGGGTGATCTGTGTCTCGACCTCGTTCGGGGCGGCGCCCGGCTGCGAAATCTGGACGATCGCCGCCGGGAAATCGATGTCCGGGGCATTGTTGACCTGCATCCGCGCGAACGAGACCAGTCCCGCCAGCATCAGGCCGACGAAGAGAACGATCGGGGCAACCGGGTTGCGGATGCACCAGGACGAGATGTTGCGGAAGTTCATGACTTAGGGCTCTTCACCTGTCCTAGTGCGCGGCTGCGCGGTTCGGTTTCACTTTCTGCCCCGGGTTGAGGAACGGCCCCGCCGAGAGGACGACCGCTTCGTTGCCCGACAAGCCGGAAGAAACGGTGACGCCGTTCTCATTGACCGTGCCGATCTGGATGTTGCGGCGCTCAACCTCGTTCCTGGCGTTGATGATGTAGACATAATTGCCCTTGTCGTCGCTCAGCACCGCACTCTGCGGAAGCACCGGCGCGGTCGTCGTTCCTGCGGTGATGCTCGCCTGGGCGTAGCCGCCCGGCCGCATCGCCGGGCTGTAGGGAACGGCGATCCGGACCTCGCCGAGGCGCGATTGCGGATCGATCGTTGGCGCTACCTGCCAGACATGGCCGACGATGCTCACGCTGGATCCGACGGGCGTGACCTGGGCGGGCATTCCGACATGGACGTTGCTGAGGTCTTGCTGCGCCAGCTGTGCGCGCATCTCCATCTCGCCGGCTTCTGCGAGGCGGAACAGGGCGCCCGAGCCGGGGCTTACGATCTGGCCGAGCTCGACATTGCGCGCGAGCACCAGCCCGGCGGTCGGAGCGCGCACGTCGAGCTGGCCGATCTGCGCGCGGGTCTCAGCCAGCTGCGCCTGCGCTACGCGAACCTGGGCATTGGCTGCATCGCGGGCGGCTTTCTTGGCGTCGATCTCGGCCTTGGAGATGAAGCCGCGGCCTTGAAGCGCGATCGCGCGGTCATAATCCGACTGGGCGAGCGCCGCCTGGGCCCTCGCGGCCTCGATCTGCGCCGCCTGCTGGGCGGCCTGCTGTGCCTGGACCGACCGGTCGATCACGGCGAGCGTCTGCCCGGCGCGGACCCAGCTTCCGGCATCGACGAGGACGCTGATCACTCGGCCGCCCTGGCCGGCGATGCCGACCGGCTGGTCGCGACGGGCGCCCAGGGGACCGCTCGCGGTGACAAGCTTGCCGACCTGGCTGCGGCCCGGGACGACGACGGTGACGCTTGGAATTTGCCCCGTGCCCGCACCGCCTGCGGCTCCGCCGGCCGGCGTGCCGTTGCTGCTCGAACGCTGGCTCGTCAGGATGCCGAGCCCGACCACGAACAGGACCAAAGCCGCGAGTGCGCCGATGATCACCATCCGGCGCCGCCGGCGCGAGCCGTCGGCGATCACAAGCGTGTCGGAGGAGTAGATCGAAGTTTCGCGGTTCATTCTTCCCTGCCCAATATGTCCCGGCCGCGCGAATCCGCGCGAATAATCCGACGACTGTATTATCTTAATAACTCACCCCGTGCAACAGACCGCGCCGCGACATTCGTCGCCACTGCTTTTCGACTAAGCGTGGCACTTGTTTGGCGAGCGCGCGTTGGCCCACGGCAAGTGAAGGTCGGTTGAACGACACGCGGATACAAGGGGAAGCGGCATGGAACATTACGGAATCATCGGCTGGATCGTCATCGGCGGCATTGCCGGTGCAATCGCGAAGCTGCTGACACCCGG
>DASTAU010000166.1:0-3540 GCA_035712425.1 Sphingomicrobium sp. | reverse complement strand
GCATCCGCGGGCGGCAAACCACCGTCTCCAAGCCTGTAGGCGCTGACCAAAGCGCGATGGACGAGGAGGTCGGCGTAGCGGCGGATCGGCGAGGTGAAGTGCGCGTAGGTGGCGAGGGCGAGCCCGAAATGGCCGAGCCGGTCGGGCGCGTAGCGGGCCTGCATCTGCGTGCGGAGGAGCTGTTCCATGATCTCCGGCCGGCTGTCAGCCTGCCCGACCCGTTCCAGGATGGCGTTGAAAGTTGCAGGCTTGATCACCTGCCCCAGCGTGAACGGAATTCCGAAGGTCTCCAGATAGTCCTTCAGCGCTTCCAGCTTTTCACGACTTGGCGGTTCGTGGACCCGGTACATGACCGGCGACTTTTTCGCTTCGAGCGCCCGCGCTGCAGCGACGTTCGCCGCAATCATGAAATCCTCGACCAGCCGGTGTGCATCGAGCCGTTCGCGCGGAGCGACGGATTCGATGCGCCCCTTCTCGTCGAGCACGACCTGCCGCTCCGGAAGATCGAGCTCAAGCGGCTCGCGCTTGTTGCGCGACGCAAGGAGCGCACGCCAGCAGCACCACAGTGGTTTCAGCGCCTTGTCGACGAGCTCCTGCGGCACCGGTCCTTCGACCTCGGGCATGAAGCAGACCGGCGACGAGACCTCGACCCGCTCCTCTTCGGAAACATCAATCGCAGCCTGGGCATCTTCGTAGGCAATATTGGCCGCGACGCGGATTTTCGCGCGCGTAAAGCGCCAGCTCTTGAGCGTGCCGTCTTTTGCGATGGTGAGATGGCAGGCCATCGCCGCGCGATCCTGCCCTTCCTTCAGCGAGCAGATGTCCGCCGACAGCTCCTCGGGTAGCATCGGCACCACCCGGTCCGGGAAATAGACGCTGTTCCCCCGCGCCCGCGCAGCTTTGTCGAGCGCGCTATCGGGCCGGACGTAGAAGCTGACGTCCGCAATCGCGACGATCGCCTTCCACCCGCCCTTATTGTCCTCGGCCTCGTCGCGCGCCGCCCAGATCGCATCGTCATGATCGCGCGCGTCGGCGGGATCGATGGCGACGATGGGAAGGTGAGTCAGATCCTCGCGCAATCCTCCCCGGGACGGGGAGGTGGCAGCCGCGTCAGCGGCTGACGGAGGGGCCGATTCTGCCGCTTTCGACCCCTCCACCAGCTTCGCTGGTCCCCCTCCCCGTTCCGGGGAGGATTTTATCGGCAGCCTTGCGACCCGCTTCGCCTCCGCGATCACCGCGTCGCTGAACTCGTGCGGAAGCTCATATTTGTGGATAGCGATCAGGCTGAAACTCTTCGGAGCGAACGGATCGCCGAGCACCGCATCGACCCGCGCGCTGACGCGTCCGCCGCGACCTGAAATTTCGCACAGCACCAGGTCGCCCGCCTCGCCGTCGGCGGCATCGCTCACCGGAAGTTCGCGCCGCTCCTTTTTCTCGACGGGCGTGAGCCAGAAGCGCCTGCCTTCCTGCCGCAAAACGCCGAGTACCAGCTCCTGCTTCCGCGCGAGCTTCTTCAGCGGATGGGCGACGAACTTGTCTCCGCGCTCCTCGGTCCGCGCGAGCACCCGGTCGCCGATCCCGAGCGCGCCGCGGCGCTCCTTCTCGATAATCCGAAGCTTCGGTGCCGGCGTATCCGCATCCCACTGCTCCGGCGCGCCGAAGACGTGGCCACTATCGTCCGCCTCGACGATCCGAAGCACGGTCACTCGCGGCAGACCGCCCGCCTTGTTGAATGCCCGCGCCTTTCCGGTCTCGATCAGTCCCTCGTCGGCCATGTCGTTGAGAAGCCGCTTGAGCGCGATCTTGCCGTCCCCGCGGATCCCGAACGCCCGCGCGATCTCGCGCTTGCCGGCCGGCTGATCCGACGTCGAGATAAAGTCGATAATCTGCTTTCGGCTGGGAAGTTCGGCAGAACGCTTGCGGGCCATGGCGAGGCCCTAAACGCGCCTAGCGCAACTGGCTATCCTTGCTTCCGCGCCGATTGATGGTCGAGTGAACCACGGCCTTGTCGCGCTCGGACTGGCAGGCGACGCAGGTGCGCACACCGGGAAGCGCCTCGCGCCGCTTCTTGGGGATCGGCTCGCCGCATTCGTCGCATTCCTCCGCGCTCTCGCCTTTGGGCGTCAGCGCACGCGCGCGAAGGATTGCGTCCTTCACCGTATCGTCGATCTGGTCCTGAACCGCGCCGTCGCGAGTCCAACCGCCGGCCATTGCTTGTCTCCTCCCGCCTTAGGTGGTGGTCGCGGCCTGCGACGCCAAGGCCGCGCGGCGGTGAAGCCGGTGCTCGCGCCAGACGATGACGAGGCCGCTGGCGATAATGATCGGCGCGCCCACCCAGGTCCACGGGCTTGGCAACTCGCCGAACAGCCACGAGCCGAGGAGCACCGCCCACAGCAGGCTGGTGTAGTCCATCGGCATGATTAGGGCGACCGGAGCGAGGCGAAGCGCGCCGGTCAGAGTCAGCTGCGCAGTGCCGCCCGCAACCGCCATTCCGGCGAGGACTCCCCAGGTGGCGGGGTCGTGGCTACCCGCGAACCACGGCATCAGCAGCCCGAGCGGGACAAGCGAGCTCACCGCAAACCAGAAGACCGTCGTCGCGGCGCGCTCCGTGGCGCCGAGGCGGCGAATGACGATGGTCACCGATGCGGTCAGCAGCGCGGCCGCGAGCGCCACCGACGCGCCGACTAGCGGGACATCGCCGCTGCCCGGCTGGACGATCAGGAGCACGCCGGCAAAGCCCACCGCGACCGCTCCCCACCGCCACCTGCCGGTCGGCTCGCCGAGCATGATCGCGGCGAGGATGACGGAGAAGATCGGGACCGAGAAGCCGATCGTCGTTGCCTCGGCCAGCGGGAGCAGGATGAAGGCGAGGAAGTTGAGGCCCATCGCGCTGACGCCGAGCGCCATTCGCCCGACGTGCGCCCACACGCGCCTGGTCCGCAAGGATTCGAAGCCCGGTCCCGCCGCGACGAACGCCGTCGCCGCGATCGCCGAACCGCACTGGCGGTAGAACAGGCTCTCGACGACGTTCACGCCGCGGATCGAGGCGAGCTTCACCAGCGCGAACATGATCGCGAGAAGCAGCGCGGTCATGAGGCGGAGCGATATTCCCGCGAGCGGCCGCTGCTCGGCGGGGCGGTCGGTGTCGCGAGAACCTGCCAGTTTCGTCATGCCGGACTTGATCCGGCACCCGCCTTCTTCTTCATCTGCGCCGCAGAAAGGAAGGCAGGCCCCGGGTCAAGCCCGGGGTGACGGTCAGGGCTTCTTCTCCGGAGCGACGTACGGCTTGAACGCGCCGCCCGGCACCGCCGAGGCGACCGGACTTTCGAATCCGTCTTTGCTCACCGACGAAACGCCGAACACCCAGTCATCCACGCGGATGTGTGGGAGAACCACCTTGCAAGTGTCTGAGCATTCGTTCCCGGCGAGCGCACGGGAGACCTGCCACTGGTTCGCGTCCGTCCGCCGCCAACGCACCTCGTAACTCGAAGCGCCGCTGACCGGCGCCCAAGTCAGCGTCGTATCCGTGCTCACCGCGCC
>DASTAU010000165.1:0-2374 GCA_035712425.1 Sphingomicrobium sp. | reverse complement strand
AGCCAGCCGCCGATGACGGCTCCGGCAAGCATCGGAAGGCACGCCGCCCATCGTACCAGCCCGGCCGCAATGAACACGATTGCCGCTGCGAAATTGGCGATCGAGAGCACCCAGGTGCGGATCGAGAAGAGTGAACGCGGGTGCGCGCCGGCGAGGAGCCCGTACGTTGCGGTAAGCATCAGGCCGACTCCGCCGCCGAAATAGCCGCCGTAGATGGACAGCAGCGACTGGGCGACGACGAGCGTCGGAAGGCCGATCGTCACCCGCTCGTGAAGCCAACTCGACGCGCTCTTGCCGAACAGCATTACGATGAAGCCCACCAGGAGCAGCCAGGGAATGATGAAGTCGAACGCGCGGGTCGGAGTGACGACGAGCAGGAGGCTCCCGACGATTCCTCCGGCGAAGGTGATTGCGGAGAGCCAGCGGATAGGTAGGTCGCCGACGGGCTCCAGTTCATTGCGGTATTCCGCGGCGCTCGCTGCGGCTCCGGGCAGGAGTGCAACATTGGAAGTGGCGTTGGCGACGTTGGCGGGCAGACCGAGCGCGATCAGCGCGGGAAGGGTCGCGAATGTACCACCGCCGGCAAGCGCGTTCATCGCGCCACCGACACAACCCGCGCCGACGGCCAGGGCTATTGCCGGGAGGTCAGGCTGCAGCGTGGCTGCGGCGCTTGCGCTCCGCCGCGGTCTTCAACTGGCCGCAAGCGGCGTCGATGTCGCGGCCCCTCGGCGTACGTACCGGCGCGGAGATGCCGTTTTCGAAGACGATGTTGCTGAATGATTTGATCCGCTCGGGCTCGGAGCATTCGTACGGCGCTCCGGGCCAGGGATTGAAGGGAATGAGGTTCACCTTCGCGGGAAGCTTATACTTGCGGATCAGGCGGACGAGCTCGCGCGCATGCTCGTCGCTGTCGTTCTTGTCCTTCAACATCACATATTCGAACGTGATTCGCCGCGCGTTGTTCGCGCCGGGATAGGCCGCGCAGGCTTCGAGCAGCTGCTCGATCCCATATTTGCGGTTCAAGGGCACGATCTCGTCGCGGATTTCCTTGGTCACGGCGTGCAGGCTCACGGCGAGATTGACCCCGATCTCATCGCCGGCGCGCTCCATCATCGGAACGACCCCGCTGGTCGACAGCGTGATCCGCCGGCGCGACAGGCCAAGTCCATCGCCGTCCATCACGATCTTCAACGCGTCGCGGACATTGTCGAAATTGTAGAGCGGCTCGCCCATCCCCATCATCACGATGTTGGTGAGCATCCGCCCCTCGGGCTGGTAGTTGTTTTCCGGCTCTTCGCCGGCTTTGGGCCATTCGCCAAGCGCGTCGCGGGCGAGCATCACCTGGCCGACGATCTCCGCCGGATCGAGGTTGCGCACGAGCGCCATCGTCCCCGTGTGGCAGAAGCGGCAATTTAGCGTGCACCCGACCTGGCTCGACACGCACAGTGTTCCCCTATCAGCGTCGGGGATGAACACCATCTCGAACTCATGGCCGTCATGCGTCTTCAAAAGCCACTTGCGGGTGCCGTCGGACGAAACCTGCGCTTCCACCACTTCGGGCCGCGAGATGACGAAGCGCTCGGCGAACCAGCCGCGCTGCGCCTTTGCGATATCGCTCATCGCCGCGAAGTCGCTCACCCCGCGATTGTAGATCCAGTGCCAGATTTGCTTGGCGCGAAGCTTCGCCTGCCTGGCCTCCAGCCCGGCTGCCTCGAGCTCCCCGCGAATTTGCGCCTTTGACAGGCCGACGAGTTCGACCCGACCGTCGGCGCGAGGCTTCCCGTGCCGCGGAACGGGCACAGGATCGACGGGCCCGGGAATGGGCATAAGGGTCGTATCGGCACTCATGGCAGGGCGCCTATCTAATTATCGGCGCTGCATTTTGCCAGCGCAGGCCGCTGCCGCGGCGTCAATCGCCGTCGCCGCATCGTCAAGCGAGTAAGGATCGACGAACCGCTGCCCTGCGCCGTCACGCGATTCCACGCTCATCGACGTTGCGTTGCGAAGAGCCGCAATGATCGCCTGCTCCTGGAGAGGACCGTCGCTCCACGCCTGGTTGCCTTGTGCGACGAGCAAAAAGGGCCGGTTATCGATTCGAAGCATCACCGCCGCGCCGGGGCGAGGCATTCGACGGAGTTGAGCGTGGAACTCGCCCCAATGCCGCCGGTCCGCCGAAAAGGTGAAGCCCGCCTGCGCCTGGACCTTGCCCTTGGCGGCGATCCGTACTGAGCGCGACAAGGCTTCGCAGCTTCCTCCGCGGTCGATCGCCGCCCAGGCGCTGCCGGCATAAACGATCTTCCCGGCGGCGTTCGCCGTCGCCGCCGTGGCGAAAATCAGAAGCAAAAATGCCCGAACCATGGACTGAAGCTAGCGC
>DASTAU010000164.1:0-3677 GCA_035712425.1 Sphingomicrobium sp. | reverse complement strand
CCTGATCGCCGCCGCGCTGGCGCCGATCGGGATGCTGATCCGGTTCGCGATCCTCACGCCGTTGTCGCTGCTTTCACCGAAGCTGCGAGCCGTCGTGGTCGGACGCTATTCAGGCCTGCAGATCAATCCGAAGTTCGTCCGCCCAAAGCCAGAAGGCGAGTTCGCCCGCGACTGGGCGTGGCAGGAGGCGGCGGCGAGCGTCTGGGCGATCGCGTTGCTCGTCATGGTCGCTACCGGCGTCATCCCGCTTCACGCCTTCCTGATCTTCCTCGGCGTTTCCGCAGGGGTGATGTTCCTCAACCAGATCCGGACGCTGGTTGCGCACCTGTGGGAGAACGACGGCGAGCCGATGAGCGTCACCGCGCAGTTCCTCGACAGCGTCAATGTCCCGCCGCCGGCGACTTTGCCCGCGCTATGGGCGCCGGTGGGCCTTCGCTACCACGCGCTGCACCACCTACTTCCGGGGTTGCCCTACCACGCGCTTGGCGAAGCTCATCGTCGGCTCTGCAAAGAACTCGAGACCGGGTCGGTTTATCATGACTCGAGCCATCGCGGGCTTACTCCGCTGGTGAAGCGATTGGCTGCCAGCACCTTGACTAAGCGCCACATTTCCGCTTGAGGGCAGCGCGTCCGGCGGGCTGAGGCTCGCCGTTGTCATTTGGGGTTTGGGCGCTGCCCCTGATCAGCGCCTGGCCGGGGATACCTCACACGGTCCCCTGACGAACGAAAGGACAAGACCCATGCGCCATCGTGTTGGCGGCCGTAAGCTTCAGCGCACCTCGAGCCACCGTGCAGCCCTGTTCCGCAACATGGCCGCAGCGCTCATCAAGCATGAGCAGATCACAACCACGACGGCCAAGGCGAAGGAGCTTCGGCCCTACGTCGAGAAGCTGATCACGCTCGCCAAGCGCGGCGGCTTGTCGAACCGCCGGCTCGCCCAGTCGCGGCTGATGGACGATGCCCAGCTCGCCAAGCTCTTCGACGTGCTCGCGCCGCGCTACGCCAAGCGCGACGGCGGCTACACCCGCGTGATCAAGGCCGGCATCCGCATGTCGGACGCGGCGCCGATCGCGATCATCGAATTCGTCGACCGGGACGTTGCCGCCAAGGGCCAGGATTCGGGCCCGGTGATGACCGAGGAAGAATTCGAGGCGGCTTAACGCCGAATACTAACCTCGGTGATTCGGCTTAACTGTGGATAAGTGATAGACAGCGTTCCGCCACGTCGGGGGGCGGGGGGATGCTGTACTATCGCCTCTATTTCTTTGACCGCTTCAGCGGCCACATCGATCATTTCCGCGAGTTCGAGGCGGAGAGCGACGATGCTGCCGTCAGCCTGGCCGACGGCTGGATCGACGGCCGCCCCATGGAGCTTTGGAACCGCGACCGCCGCCTGAAGAAGTGGTCGAGCGAGCGACTTGCCGAATAGGCTAAGTCCTTGAACAGCAATGATGAACCGCGGCCAACAGCCGGTTCAGAATCAATGCAGCGCCGCAATGAGATTAGCCGAAGCAGGTCGCCGTGCGTTGTTGCACGGGCGAGTCGCATGAGGAGTAAGGCCATGAAGGCGATCACGAAGTTTCTGGCGGGCGGCGTCGCGATTGCAGCGCTGGCCGTTGCAGCGCCGGCGTCGGCGCAATTTTTCCCCGGCATGGGTTTCCCGGGCTTCGGCTACGGAAATTCCGGTTACGGCGGTTACGGTTACAACAACGTCCCCGGCGGCAGCCGAATCGCGGTGAGCCAGTGCACGGCAGCCGTCCAGCAGCGCTTCGGCGGCTATGGCGGCTACGGCTACGGCTATGCCTATGGCAACGGCGGCGGGCGTGTCCTCGGCATCAACAGCGTCGAAATCCGCAACAACGGCGGCTACAAGGTCCGCGGCGTCGCGAGCACCGGCGGTTATGCTTATGGCGGCGCTGCGGTCCCGTTCAGCTGCAATACTGACCCGCGCGGGTTCGTGACCAGTGTTCACGTGGACAACGGCCGGTACGGGCAGGGTTATGGCAACGGCTATTACGGCCAGGGCTATAACAACCCGTACGGCGTCTACGGCTACCAGCGCTATTAAGCGCCCAGGCCTCCCCTGAAAGAATGCGCCGGGCTCGCGTGAGTCCGGCGCATTTGCGTTTCGGGGAAGCGCTCTCTATCGGCCCGCCATGACGGTCCAGCCAACTCAATCCATCCTCGTCGTCGACTTCGGAAGCCAGGTCACGCAGCTCATTGCGCGCCGGGTGCGCGAAGCCGGCGTCTATTGCGAGATCGCGCCGTTCAACGCGAGTGAAGAGGCGTTCCAGCGGCTCCAGCCCAGGGGCGTGATCCTGTCCGGCGGACCGGCGTCGGTGATTCACGAGGAAAGCCCGCGCGCGCCGCAGGTGTTGTTCGACAGCGGCCTTCCGTTGCTCGCCATCTGCTACGGCCAGCAAACGCTCCACCAGCAATTGGGCGGCGAGGTGGTCGCGTCCGACAACCGTGAGTTCGGCCGGGCCTTCATCGATATCGTCGGCGAGAGCGCATTGTTCGATGGCCTCTGGAACGTCGGCGAAAAGCACCAGGTGTGGATGAGCCACGGCGACCGGGTCGAGACGCTCGCCCCCGGTTTCGAGGTCGTCGCTCGGTCGGAAGGCGCGCCCTTCGCCATCGCCACTAACGAAGAGGCGAAGCGCTACAGCCTCATGTTCCATCCAGAGGTCGTGCACACGCCCGACGGCGGAAAGCTGCTCGCCAATTTCGTCCGTCACGTCTGTGGCTGCGATGGCGAGTGGACGATGGCGAGCTTCAAGGAAGCCAAGATCGCCGACATCCGGGAGCAGGTTGGCAAGGGCAGGGTGATCTGCGGCCTGTCGGGCGGCGTCGACAGCGCCGTGGCGGCGGTGCTGATTCACGAGGCCATCGGCGACCAGCTCACCTGCGTCTTCGTCGATCACGGACTGATGCGCCTCGGCGAGGCCGAGCAGGTCGTGAGCCTGTTCCGCAATTCGTACAACATCCCCCTCGTCCATGTGGACGCGAGCGCGGACTTCCTCGGCGGTCTCGAGGGCGTCAGCGATCCCGAGAAAAAGCGCAAATTCATCGGCTCGGAATTCATCAACGTGTTCGAAGCCGAAGCGAAGAAAATCGGGGGCGCCGACTTCCTCGCGCAGGGTACGCTCTACCCCGACGTGATCGAGAGCGTCAGCTTCACCGGCGGCCCGTCGGTCACGATCAAGAGCCACCACAATGTCGGCGGGCTGCCCGAGCGGATGAACATGAAGCTGGTCGAGCCGCTGCGCGAACTGTTCAAGGACGAGGTTCGCGAGCTCGGCCGCGAGCTCGGGCTTCCCGAAGCGTTCGTTGGACGTCACCCGTTTCCGGGGCCGGGCCTCGCGATCCGGATTCCCGGCGAGGTCACGCGTGAGAAATGCGACATCCTGCGCAAGGCCGACGCGGTCTATCTGGAAGAGATCCGCAACGCCGGCCTGTACGACGCCATCTGGCAGGCGTTCGCGGTGCTTCTCCCAGTGCGCACGGTCGGCGTGATGGGCGATTATCGCACCTATGATTACGTCTGCGCGCTCCGTGCGGTGACCAGCGTCGACGGCATGACCGCCGACATCTACCCGTTCGACGCCGAGTTCCTGAGCCGCGTCGCGACCCGAATCGTCAACGAGGTCAACGGGATCAACCGCGTGGTTTACGAC
>DASTAU010000163.1:0-2034 GCA_035712425.1 Sphingomicrobium sp. | reverse complement strand
ACGTCGGTCAGGTGGCCCGGCTGGAGCGATCGGACGTGGCTCGAAACAAGCTCCTGGTCGACGGCAGCTGTAGTCGCTGGCGTGACGAAGCTGACCATCGCCAGTGACGCCGCGAGCGCACCGACCGCACCAGGGCCGAGCCAACGGAGCACCCGGTTCTCATTGGCGGCTTTGGGCGTCAGCTCGGGCATCGCGGCGATCTTGCGAGCAAGCGCGTCGGGCGCGGCATGACGAACGCCATCGGAGCGAATGAGATTGCGCACGGCCTGAAGCCGGTCGAGCTCCTCACGGCAGCCTTCGCAACGGGCGACATGAGCCTCGACGATCGCCGTGTTCGCGGCATCGAGCTCGCCGTCGACAAGGCCGCCCAGAAGCATTTCCTGGTCAACGCACGCGGGCATTATTTCACGCTCCTCGACTGCTCGCCATCGGCCTCAGCCGCGGGCAGCAGTTCCTTGGCAAGCATCGCACGGGCGCGCGACAGACGCGACATCACGGTCCCGATCGGAACGCCGGCGACCTCGGCAATCTCGGCGTAGGACAAATCTTCCAAATCCCTCAGCACGACGGTTTCGCGGAAGGGCTCAGGGATCGCCTCGATCGCGGAGCGAACCCGGTCGACGTCGGCCTTGCGGAAGACTTCTTCCTCCGGCGTCGGCCCGGGATCGGCCTTGTGAGAAAGCTCGGCGGCGGCTTCGTCGCTGAGCGCGCTTTCGGTGATAACCAGCGACACCTTACCTGCTCGCCCGGCCTGGGCGGTCCGGCAACAATTGCGGACGATGGTGAAAAGCCACGCGCGCGGGCTTCCGCCGCGATACTGGCCGAAGCTCCTGAAGGCGCGGAGGACCGCGTCCTGGACGACATCTTCGCTCAGGTGCGGATCGCGCATCAGATAGCGCGCGAGGTTATAGGCTCCATCGAGATGCGGCAGGATCAGCCGCCGGAACTCGTAGGTCTGGTCGGCGCCGGGCATGCGTGAGCCCGGCGCCGGACCGCTGACCGCGGCTCGGGGCGTGAAGAAGGAGGGGGAAAATTTCTTCACGGGGTTAAGCGGCCAGTCCTGTCTCTCAGGCCTTCACGATGATCGTGCCCGTCATGTGCGGGTGAAGCGAACAATAGTAACCGAATTGGCCCGGCTTGGCGAAGGTGTAGGAAAAATGGTCGCCGGTATCGAGCACCTTGGACTTGAAGACGCCCGTCTTCGACACGACCGTGTGCGGGATGTCGTCGCCATTGGTCCAGGTGACGGTCGTGCCCGGCTTCACCGTCAGGACCGGAGCCTTGAAGGTGAAATTGTCGATGGTCACTGCCGCCGCGGCGGGTGGCGCAGCCTTGGTAATCGAGGCGATGGTCGTCATCAGGAAGGCGCTCGCCGCGAGCGTCGCAACCTGGAATGTCAGAAGCTTGTATCCACGAGTCATTGGAGGGTTCCTTCTCTACGAGTCAGGCGAGGGTTGAATCGATCAGCGCGATCCGGTCGTGACCGCGCACGAACAGGGCGTCGGTGATCCCGAGCATGCTGCGGAGCTGCTCGGTCGGGACCTTCAGGGGGCCGGGCGAGGGCGCGGTGCCGGGCGCGGGCTGCGGGAATGCGGTCGAGCGCGCGGTATGGAAGGCGACGCGGCCTTCGACCTTCTGCGTGATCTGGTGGATGTGACCGTTGAGGACGGTCACCGATCCGAAGCGGGCGAGCAGCTTCAGCGCTTCGCCGGCGTCGTCGGTGCCCCAGCCCCAGTCGGCGTAAACCGTCCACAGCGGCATATGCGCGAAGACGACTATCGGCGTTGACGAGGATCGGCCGGCGAGGTCGGCGGCGAGCCATTTCAGCTGCTCCGGCCCGAAATTGCCCATTCCGCCGGGTTTGAGGTCGGCGACATTCACCATTGCGATGAAGTGCACACCGCGATGGTCGAAGCTGTACCAGCCGGCGCCCTTCGAACCTTTGCCGAAGCGGTCGAGGAAGGCTTTGCCGTTGTCGGGGTCGAGCATGTCGTGCTCGCCGGGGACGAAGAAGACGGGAAGGCCGAGACCCTT
>DASTAU010000162.1:0-2478 GCA_035712425.1 Sphingomicrobium sp. | reverse complement strand
AGGAGCGCAGGCAGCAGGAGGCACACGCGGCCAAGCCGCGTCGCCCGAGAGCGTTTCATCTGTTATCTGTCCCTTTTTCGCCCCCGCTTGTTACGTAGCGGGAATTATGTAACTGTACGGTACGGTTTAGTTATCGAGTCGACCCTTGTCAACGCATAACTGAACTGGCATGTACAGTTATTAGATTTCAGGGAGTTAGCCGGATTTGGCCCGCGTAAGGACCGACGAAAAACGCAACGAGATTGTGCAGATCGCGGCCGAGCTTTTCCAAAAGCACGGCTACGACCGCTGCTCGATGGCGGCGCTTTCGGAGCGACTCGGCGGTTCGAAGGCGACGCTCTACGGCTATTTTCCATCGAAGGAAGATTTGCTCCGGGCCGTCATTCAGTGCGAGGTTGCGAGCGAGTTCGACCGAATCCTGCATGAGTTCCATGAGCGTTCCGACCTGCGCGCGTGGCTGATCGAGCTCGGCACCGCCTATCACAACAAGCGGCTGTCCTCGCTGCCGGTGGCGAACATTCGGGCGATCGTGAACCAGCCGCCCTGCTCGACGATGGGCAAGGAGTTCTACGAGACGATTATTCGTCCCGCGTTCGAAGGCGTGGCGAAGCAGTTCGAGCTGCTGATGGACCAGGGCCGGCTGAAACGGGCCGACCCTTGGGTGGTCCTGATGCACTGGAAGGGCCTCAACGATTGGGACCTGTTCGAGCGGCGGCTCATCGGAGCCATCACCGGACCCGCCGATGTGGACATCGAAAAGGTCGCGACGCTGGCGGCTGACGCTTTCCTAAAGCTTTACGGGCCCGAGAAGCCGACGCGGCCCAAGATGAAATCGTCGAAAGCCAAGCCCGGCGCTCGTTGACCGCGGCCCGCGACGGGTTAAGCGTCATCCGAACCTGAGGGCACACCCCTCTGCCAGCCCCAAAGGGGACGCGATGAGCGACCGCCGGTCCGACAACCAACTGCTGAGCAAGGTGCCGGCAGTCACGCTCGGCTTCTGGGTTATCAAGATCCTCGCGACCACGCTCGGCGAGACCGGCGGCGACACCGTGACGATGACGTGGCTTGGCGAGACGACTCCGCACCCGGTCCCCGGCGGCTATCTTATCGGGACGGCGATTTTCGGGGTGCTGCTCGTCGTGCTGGTGTGGACGCAAATCCGGGCGCGAGACTTCAATCCTTGGCTCTATTGGGCGACGATCGTCGCTTCGACAACCTGCGGGACCACGCTCGCGGACTTCGCCGACCGCTCGCTGGGGATCGGCTATCCGGGCGGCTCGCTGTTGCTGCTGGCCTGCGTGCTTCTGTCGCTTTTCGCCTGGTATCGGACGCTCGGCACCGTCGACGTGAACCGGATCACCGGCCCGCGAGAGGAGACCTTTTACTGGATCACCATCACCTTCTCCCAGACTCTCGGAACGGCGCTCGGCGACTGGGCGGCGGACGCGACGAGCGAGGGCGGATGGGGACTTGGTTATTCAGGCGCAGCGCTGGTGTTCGGAGCGGGTCTCGCGGTGCTCGCAATCCTTTACTTCACGACGCGCACGAACCGCGTGGGGCTGTTCTGGGCAGCGTTCATCCTCACTCGTCCGCTCGGCGCGACAGTCGGCGATTTCCTCGACAAGCCGGTCGCGAAAGGCGGACTGCAATGGAGCCGGCCATTGGCCTCGGCGGTGCTGTTCGTCGTCATTGTCGTGCTGATTCTGGTTCTGCCGCAGCGCGCTGGACAGCATCCCGGGCAGGAGAATGGCAAAGCCTGACCGACGATTGGCAACCTTTTCCTCGCGGCAGCGCTTTCGTAACCACCAAGCGCCCCATATGTCAGACCGGATGACTTCTCCTTTCGATCCCTCGGATATTACCACGAGTTCCGGTTCGTCCGCAGCCCCTCGGGCATCGCGCGACACTTACGTCAACCCGATCCTCGATCACGATTTTCCCGACCCCGCCGTGATCCACGCGCCGGACGGCTTCTACTATGCCTATGCGACGCAGACGCTTCGCGAAGGCAAATGGATCAATATCCAGGTCGCGCGATCGAGCGATTTGATACACTGGGAAGATCTCGGCGACGCGCTCCCGCAGAAGCCGGATTGGGCGCAGACGACGCAGGACTTCTGGGCGCCGAGCGTCATCTTCGATGGCTCGACCTACTTCATGTACTATTCGGCGACGCCTGACGTTTATCACGACCATAAGCGCGGGCATGGTCTTGCGATCGCTACGTCGGAATCGCCTACAGGCCCGTTCGTCGACATCGGCAAGTCGCTGCTTCAGGGCGGAGGGTTCGAGTTCATTGACCCGATGGCGTTCGACGATCCGGCCACGGGCAAGCATTTGCTCTATTGGGGCTCGGGGTTTGAGCCGATCAGGGTCCAGGAACTGGCAGCCGACCGCTGCTCATTCGCGGAGGGCAGCGAGCCGATCGAGCTCATTTGGCCCAACGGCAAGAACGGCGCCTTCCCGCGCCTCGTCGAA
>DASTAU010000161.1:0-7293 GCA_035712425.1 Sphingomicrobium sp. | reverse complement strand
CGCTTCGGCCATGTTCGCGCGCGGACGAAACCCTCGCGGTTCAGCAAGGACGAGGGGCGCGCGCTGGCGGTGCTTGGCCTCGGTGACGATGCGGACCTTCACGCAATCCGCCAGCGCTACACGAACCTCGTCCGCCGCTATCACCCGGACAAGAATGGCGGCGACCGGCGGAACGAGGGCAAGCTCGGCGAGGTGATTGCCGCCTATCAGCTGCTGCGGAAGGCTCCGGCTCTCGCTTAGTCGCGGTCCGGAGCGCCGAGCGGAAAGTAGGGACGGTACGGCCGGCCTTCATCGACCGCTCGGGCTACGACCGGATGCTCGAGCACTCGCTTGCGATAAGCGGCCAGCTTCGGTCGTGAAGGGCCGATCTCCTCGACCCAGTCCGCATAGAAGAGCGACGGCGCTGCAGCGCAATCCGCCAGCGTAAACTGATCACCAGCCGCCCATGGGCCATCGCCGAGGTTCGCCTCCAGCCAGCCGTAAGCCGTGTGCAGGCGTTCGCGGGCGCGCTTGTCGCCATAGGGGTCGCGCGACTCTTCGGGACGAAGCTTGTCGCCTACCGCAGCCTGCATATTGCCCATCACGTGCAGGTCGAAGAAGCGATCGAGGAAACGCACGCGCCGGCCAGGCTCGCCGTCCGGGATCCAGCGGTTCGGACCGGGATGGCAGGCCTGGAGATATTCGATGATCGGCGTCGATTCGAACACTGCCGTGTCACCGTCGATCAGTAGCGGGAACTGACCGAAGGGCGAGTGGCGCTTCAGCTCCTCGATATTCTCTGGATGATCTGGAGCGACCACCCGATACTCGAACGGAGTCTCGTCCGCCCACAGCGGGATCAGGACCTTTTGCGTGTAGCTGCTGAACGGATGCCCAAAAACCTGGAGCGTCACCAGCTGCCCTCCGCCATTTCCGCCTGCCGCGCTTTCTCGCGCTCGCTCGGCTGCTCGGTCACGTAGGTGCCGATCTCCACTGGCCCGGCCGGCTGATACGTAGCGACGATGTTTCCGCCATCCGATACGTAATGCTCGGTCATCTTCAGCGTGCGCGGCGGGGTGCCGTCGCCGAACAGACGTTTGCCCTGGCCGAGGACGACCGGCGAGATCATCAGCGTGAGCTCGTCGAGGAGTCCCGCATCGAGCAATTGCGGATAGAGCGTGCTGCTGCCCTGGATGACGATGTCTGGGCCGTCGCCCTGCTTGATTTCGCGTAGATCTTCGATCGCGCCGATGCGCTCGCTGTTCTGCCAGTCGAGCGGACGGTCGCGATGAGTGACGACATATTTCGTGCAGACGTTGAAGGGGTCGCGAATGTCCGCCATCTGGTCGCTCGCATAGGGCCAGTAAGCCGCGAAGATCTCGTAGGTACGTCGGCCGAGCAGAAGGTCGAACGGGCGTCCGAAAATCTCGCCGATCTTGCGATCGATCGCGTCGTCGCCGACGGGCGGGAGCCAGCCGCTGAGCTGAAACCCGCCAGTCGTGTCTTCGCTCGGGCCGCCAGGGCCCTGCATCACGCCATCGAGCGACAGGAAGGTTGCGCCGACGATCCTACGCATCGACCTGCTCGCCGGCGGCTGCCGCCTCTATCTTCGCGATGTCGATCTTGCGCATGGTCATCATCGCCTGGAACGCACGCTTGCCCGCGTCGCCGCTCTCGCTGGTCAGCTCGAGCAGGCGCTTGGGGGTAATCTGCCAGGAGAAGCCCCATTTGTCCTTGCACCAGCCGCAGGCGCTTTCCTCGCCCCCGTTCTGAGTGATCGCGTTCCAGTAGCGGTCGGTCTCTTCCTGGTTGTCGGTGAGAACCATGAAGCTGACCGCTTCGTTTGGCTTGAAGTTCGGACCGCCGTTGAGGCCCACGAAGGGGCGCCCGAGAAGGGTGAACTGGACCGTCAGCTCGTCGCCCTCCCTTCCACCGGGGAAGTCGGTGGCGGCTCCATGAGCCGGACCGAGGTGCGTGTCGGGGAAAACCGACGCGTAAAATTCGGCAGCTTTTCGCGCCTCGCCTTTGTCGAACCAAAGGCAGGTGGTGAATCCATTCGGCATTGCTCTCTCCCTTAGGCTTTGCCCACGAGCGCGAATTCCGCGCCCTGTGGGTCGATTCCGATGACGATGCGATCGCCACCCGGGACTTCCATCGGCCCCATTATGACCTTGCCGCCCTTGGCTTCGACCGTCTGCTTGGCCGAGCCGACCGACGGCACCCGGAAATAGAAGCGCCAGTGCGGATGCTGGCCCTCCATCGCTCCGGCGATCGCGCCGAGCGTCAGCCCTTCGTTATCGATGAAGCGATATTCGCCATGTTCGCCCATCGGCATGAAGTTGTCGCTCGTCCATCCGAACTGTTGCCCATAGAATTGCCGGGCGGCGACGGGATCGCTGGTCGACAGCTCGTTCCACGCGCAACGCCCCTGGTCGGTGGGCGAGAAGACGGTGCTCGCCTGATTCTCCTTACCTTCAGGCGGGATGGGCTTCATCACGTAGAAGGGCGCGCCCTGCGGGTCGGCGACCATCGCGATCCGGCCGACGTTGGGAATGTCGGTCGCGCCCATGAGCGTCTTTCCTCCGGCGCTTTCGATCTCGGCGAGCTTGGCGTCGACGTCGCGGGCGTTCAGGTAGCCGAGCCAGGTCGGCCGTGCGCCGTGCTGCTGCATCTCGTCGGTGATCGGAAGAACGCCCCCGGTGAAGCCGTCATCGGCGGTTCCGATCATCCTGTAGCCGTTATATTCGGCGACTCCCTCGCCGATGTTCCAGCCGACGACCGCGTCGTAGAAAGTCTTGGAGCCTTCCGCGTCCGGGGTCATCAATTCGTACCAAATGAAATCGCCGGCGGGGTTTGGGCCTGAGCGGTTCTGCTGAGTCCTTACGGGCGCTTCTTGAGTGTGGACGTCTGACATTTCGACCTCCTTTTTCCGATTGTTCCGATCTCTTCAGGCAGTGATCGGGGCCGCTGCCTGCCGAATTTGCTGCTCGGCGGTGTCGAGAATCTTCTCGAAGCCGCCCCAGAACATGCGCTTGCCGTCGAACGGCATCTCGTCCTGCGGTTTCAGGCTCTCGTCGGCCATGATCGCCTTCCAGGCCTCGTCGCGGGTCACCTTGTTCGGCCATTCAATGAAGCTGAAGACCACCTTCTCGCCGTCCTCGGCCTTCACAGCGCGATAGAAATCCGTGACCTTGCCGTGCTGCACGTCGTCCGAGATCGCTTCGATCACCCGGTTCGCGCCATGCTGACGGAAAACCTTCGCCATCTTCGAAGCGAGTTGGTGATAGGCGTCTCGCTTGCCCTCGGGCACCGGAACGACGAACCCGTCCGTGTAGGAGCCGCCCGCCGAGCCTTCTTCGACGATCGCCGCGAAGCCGCCCATGATCATGCGCTTGCCGTCGAACGGTACGTCCTTGCCCATGTCCTCCATGCGCGGGTCGCTCATGAACTTCTGGTTCGTGGCGTCGCGAGCCTGTCGATCGGGATATTCGAAGAAAGCGAAAACGATCTTCTCGTCCGGCTTGGCGTCGACCGCCTTGCGAAAGTCTGTCAGCTTGCCTTCGGGAACGTCGCTCTCCCAGGCTTCGAGATGGCGCTTTACCCCGATTTCCTTGCCGATTGGGGCGAAGTTGGTTGCGTGATTGCGATATGCGCCCTCGTTGGCTTCGGGGACGGGCAAAATGAATCCTTCAAAATAGGTCATGCTGCTGCTCCTTCTGCTTGGGGTTGGTTGGCCGCGAATGCGGCAAGCTGGTCATTGAGCGCCCGGCCGAAAGCAGGCCGCGACTCACCGCGCTTCACGTAAGCCGCGAGCTTGGGGAAATCGGCGAGCTGGTGGCTCCGGTCCGCGATCCTGAGGACGGTGACCATCATCAGGTCGCCGATTGTGAAGCGGTCGCCCTCTAGCCACTGCTTGTCGCCAAGCCGGTCGGACAATTGCTGGAGACGCAACTGGGCGAAATGGTCGAAAGTCGGTTTTGCCGGCTCGGCCCAGACCTGGTCGGCGAAGACCACGTTCAGCAAGGCGCGGAACTGGACGAAAGGCTCAACGCTGCTGACCGCGGCGTAGGTCCACTGGATCGCGCGATACCTGGCCTGCAGGTCGTTCGGCAGCAACCCTTCGCTCTGGTCGGCGATATATTGCAGGATCGCGCCGCTCTCGAAGATCTGCACCTTTTCGTCGCGGAAGCAGGGTACCTGGTTGAACGGCTGATCCTGCTCGTATCCCGGCGGCCTCTCTCCGCCGATCAGGCGGACTCGATAGTCGAGCCCCGCTTCCTCGAGCGCCCAGCGGACGCGCAAATCCTTTACCAGTCCCTGCGCTCCCTCGGGAACCCAGCGAAACGCCGTGATTTCGATCGCCGCATTGGGGTCGATTGGCATTGATCCCTCCTAGGCTGCGATTGTTACGCGGCGGCTTCGTTTTCGACCGGATGCGCGCCCTTTTCGGCGAAGTCCGGGTCCATCCACATCGGGGCCCACTGATGGCCGTCGGGATCCTCGAAATCGCGGCCATACATCGGCCCGCCTTTGGTTTGATCCTCCTGCGAGACGTCGATCTTTCCACCCGCCGCGCCCGCGGCCTCGGTGATCTGGTCAACTTCCGCGGGACTGTCGCAGGAAATGCAGAGCAGCACTTGGCTGCTGTTGCTCGCGTCCGCAATCGGCTTGCGGGTGAACGTTGCATAAAAGGGGTGAGTGAGAAGCATCACCGAGATGGTGTCGCTCAGCACCATCATCGCCGCCGCGTCGTTGCTGAACTTGGGCTCGTTGCGAAAGCCGATGGCTTCATAGAACGCCTTGGAGCGTTCCAGGTCCTGAACCGGCAGGTTCACGAAAATCATGCGCGACATCTTGTCTCTCCCTGTTTCGACTCGATTCGCTTGCTTTTTGCGCTCGAAAGTTATAAATTACAACCGTGCAGTTAGAAAAAGTAACTAAGACTCGGCAAAACGAGGAAAAACGGCGGTACGAGGACGCCTGCGGTCTCGCTCATGCAATGGAATTGCTGGGTGAGCGGTGGGCCATGCTGGTGCTTCGTGAGCTCGCATACGGTCCGCGGCGCTTCTCCGAATTGAAGATGGACCTGACAGGAATAAGCGCGAATGTCCTCGCGCAACGCCTGACCGAGCTCGAGGCGCGCAGTCTCGTGCGCAAGACGAAGCTCGCGCCGCCTGCTTCGATCCAGGTCTATGAGGCGACGGAGTGGGGCTTGGAAGTCGTGCCGCTGATTGCGTCGCTCGGCCGATGGGCGGCGCGCAGCCCCTGGCACAACCCCGCGCTCCGAATGAGTCACGTATCGGTCATTATGTCGCTGCAGACTTTGATTTCGGCAGAGCGTGTCGAGGGACTGGATGCGCGCGTTGGCTTCCAGTTCGGCGATGTAAGCTACGTCACCACGATCCGCGACGGCCGCCTCGACGTCGAGCGCGGGCCGATCGAAAATTGCGATGTCGAGTTCATCGGCGCGCCGAGCGAGATCGCAGCGGTGATCCACGGCGGAGCGCCTCTTGAAATGATCGGCGTCAAGGGAGACATGGAGCTTGCGAAGCGTTTCCGGACGCTCTTTCCCCTCCCGCCAAAAATTGGCTGAACATTGAGGCGCCGACGCGCTTCCCCTAAGGCACCCAGGATGACCGATCTTCCCAACGCAGACCCCGAAAGCCGCGCGGAGACGCTGATGGCCGCCCCCGATAAAATCGCGAAGGTTCGCGACCTGTTCGGCGTGGATTCCGACATGGAGGTCCCGGCCTTCAGCGAGGCGGACGAGCGAGTTCCCGATCTCGACCCCGCTTACGTCTTCGATCCCGACACGACGATGGCGATCTGCGCCGGCTTCTCGCGCAACCGCCGCGTGATGGTCCAGGGTTATCACGGGACTGGGAAGTCGACCCACATCGAGCAGGTGGCCGCGCGGCTGAACTGGCCGCTCATTCGAATCAATCTCGACGCGCACATCAGCCGGATCGACCTCGTCGGGCGCGACGCGATCGTGCTTCGCGATGGCCAGCAAGTCACGGAGTTTCGCGAGGGGCTTCTGCCGTGGGCGCTCCAGCACCCGGTCGCGCTCGTCTTCGACGAATATGACGCTGGGCGGCCGGACGTGATGTTCGTGATCCAGCGCGTTCTGGAGGCAGAGGGCAAGCTGACCCTGCTCGACCAGAACCGCGTCATCCGCCCGAACCCCTGGTTCCGCCTCTTCGCGACGACCAACACCGTGGGCCTCGGCGATACGACCGGCCTCTACCACGGCACTCAGGCGATCAATCAGGGGCAGATGGACCGCTGGAACATCGTCACCACGCTCAACTATCTGCCCGCCGCTGTCGAGGCGCAGATCGTCCTCGCCAAGTCGGGCGAATATGACGACCCGAACGGCAAGGAGATCGTCGACAAGATGATCAAGGTCGCGGAACTGTCCCGTCAGGGCTTCATCAACGGCGACATCTCGACCGTGATGAGTCCGCGGACCGTGATCAGCTGGGCCCAGAACGCGCACATCTTCAACGATGTCGGCTATGCGTTCCGGGTCAGCTTCCTAAACAAGTGCGACGAAGCCGAACGCCCGCTGATCGCCGAATATTATCAGCGGGTGTTTGGCGAAGACCTGCCGGAGAGCGTGGTCGGAAAGGCCTAGATGGCCGAGAAGATCGACTTGTTTCGCCGGGCGCTGGCGGGCGCTTCCCGGGCGATTGCGAAGGATCCCGAGGTGGAGGTGATCTTCGCCTCCGACATTGCGCCAGCGTCTGGAAAGACCGCGCGGGTTCCTTCACCCGGTCCGGCGCTGGAGCGCAAGCTGGTGGCCGAAGCTCGCGGAGCGGCGGATTCGGCGGCGCTTCGGCTGCGATTTCACGATCCTCGAATCCATGCCCGAAGCGCACCGATCGATATTGATGCTCGCGCGGTGTTCGATGCCCTGGAGATGGCGCGGGTAGAGGCTCTCGGCTCGCGCGCTATGGGCGGCGTTCGCGAGAACCTGCGGCACCTGACCGAGGCACGTGTTCGAAGCGACGCAATCGTCCGGGCGCGCGACGCGGAAGAGGTGCCGCTTTCGACCGCCGTCGGCTTGATTGCGCGCGAGCGGTTGAGCGGCGAAGCGCCTCCCGCCGCGGCAGCCGCGGGCCTTCAGCTCGTAGCTCCTTGGATCGAGGAGAAAGCCGCGGCCGAGCTCGACGCGTTGGCGATGACGCTCGACGACCAGGCGGCCTTCGCCAAGCTTTCGAGACGGCTTCTCGAGGACCTCGACCTCGCGCCGGCGGAGGAACCCAGCGAGGAGGAGCCCGACGAGGGCGGCGACGAAGCCGAAGGCGAAGA
>DASTAU010000160.1:0-2755 GCA_035712425.1 Sphingomicrobium sp. | reverse complement strand
GGGTCCTTCGTCGCCAGGCTGGCGAAGACGATGTGCAGCGGGCGGCCATCATCGAACTGCTTCCTTACGAACGAGGCAATCTGGCGGGCCGCTGACGGATTATGGCCGCCATCGAGCCAGACCTCTCGATCGCCAACGAGCCGTCCCGGTGCAAGTCGCTGAAGCCGCGCGGGCCAATCGGCCCAGCCCATCGCCGCGCTCAGCGCTGAGAACGGAAGGTCGAATTCACCCTGATGGCGCAGGATAGCGACGGCGAGGCCGGCATTCATCGCCTGATGGCGTCCCAACAGACGCGGTAGCGGCAGGTCGAGCTCGCCTTTCTCGTCGCGATAGTGAAGCCTGCCCTGGCGAGCGATCGCATCCCACGCTCGGCCCCGCGGAAGCCAGACGGCGCCTCGCTCACTAGCGATCTTGTCGATCCGCGCGCGGATCGCGGGCGGGTAAAGCTGCGTGACCAGCGGCACGCCGCGCTTGGCGATCGCGGCCTTCTCTCCCGCGATCCCGGGAAGGGCGGTCCCGAGAAACTGCTGATGATCGTGCGCGAGGTTGGCGATGGCGGTGATCAGCGGATGCTCGATTACGTTGGTTGCGTCGAGCCGTCCGCCGAGTCCCACTTCGAGGATGCAGGCATCAGCGCGAGTGCGAGCAAAGGCTACGAAAGCGGCCGCAGTCGCGGCCTCGAAAAAGCTGGGCTCAATGCCCGCTCCGGCGTCGATCACCTCGGCTAGCGTGCGCGCCAGCTCATCGTCCTCGATCAGACGTCCCGCGATCCGGATGCGCTCGTTGAAGCGCACGAGATGCGGGCTGGTGAAGGCGTGGACCTTGTTCCCGCTCGCTTCCAGTGCGGCGCGCAGGAAAGCGACCGTCGATCCCTTTCCGTTGGTCCCCGCGATATGGAACACCGGCGGAAGGGCGTCCTGCGGACGCCCGAGGCGCTCGAGCAGCGCCGCGATCCGCTCCAGTCCCAGCCGGTCGCCCGCCGGCGAGAGCTTCGACAACCGGTCGAGCTGGGCCTGAACGTGGGGATTGGTCGAGCGAGCGAAGTCAGCCACTTAAGTCCTCCCTGTCGCGAAGCGATGGGGAGGGGAACCATGCAACGAAGACTGCATGGTGGAGGGGCCTTTCGCTGGCGCCGCTGGCCCCTCCACCGCACTTCGTGCGGTCCCCCTCCCCACGAGCCGCGCTCGCAGGGAGGAATGAAACGTCACGCCGCCTCCTTCGCCTCCGGCGCGAGGTAGGAAATAAGAAGCGCGAGCTTGTCGCGAAGGTCGCCGCGCGAGACCACCATGTCGATGATCCCGTGCTCGAGCAGATATTCGGCGCGCTGGAAGCCCTCGGGGAGCTTCTCGCGGATGGTCTGCTCGATCACGCGCTGGCCCGCGAAGCCGATCAGGGCGCCCGGCTCGGCGATCTGCACGTCGCCGAGCATCGCATAGGACGCGGTAACGCCGCCCGTCGTCGGGTCGGTCAGCACGACGATGTACGGCAGCCCGGCTTCCCTCAGTTCCGAAATCGCAACTGTCGTGCGCGGCAACTGCATCAGCGAGAGGATCGCTTCCTGCATCCGCGCTCCGCCCGATGCGGTGAAGATGATGTAGGGGGCCCTCTCCTCGATCGCCGCGCGAATCCCGGCGACGAAGGCGGCGCCGACCGCGGTGCCCATCGATCCGCCCATGAAGGCGAAGTCCTGGACGCCGATCACCACCTTGTGCCCGTCGATCTTGCCGCGAGCGTTCACCAGCGCGTCGCGTTCGCCGTTCGCGGCCCGGGCGGCCTTCAGCCGGTCGGTGTAGCGCTTGGTGTCCCGGAACCGCAGCGGGTCTTCGCGCACTTCGGGCGCCGCCAAAATCTCATATTCGGCCGCGTCGAACAGCTGCTGGAAGCGCTTCGTCGGTCCGATCCGGTCGTGGAAGTTGCAGCGCGGGCAGACGCTGTAATTCTCTTCCCATTCCTTGACGAAGACCATCGTCCCGCACTTGCTGCATTTATGCCACAGATTCTCAGCGGTCTGCCGCTTGGGCAGGAAGGGAATGCCGCTGCGGACACGGCTCAGCCAGTTCATTTCATCATCCTCGCTTAGGCGGGCGTCTGCTCCAGTGAGGCGGCAATGTCCATGATTGCCCGGCGCGGGTTCGGAGCCTCGGTGATCGGCCGCCCGATGACGAGCACCGACGCGCCGTCGGCGGCGGCCTCCCTCGGAGTCACCACCCTTTTCTGGTCACCGACCGCAAATCCCGCCGGTCTCACGCCCGGAACGACAAAGAATCCGTCGGGCCATGCGTGGCGCGCCGCCGCAACCTCGGCGCCCGAGCAGACGATCCCGTCGACTCCCGCCTCATGGGCTAGCTCCGCGAAACGCTTCACCTGGGCAGCCGGCGACCGGTCGACGCCGATGCTTGCGAGATCGTCGCGGTCGAGGCTGGTCAGCACCGTCACCGCGACGACCTTCGTCTCAGCGGGCGCGGCAGCCTTTGCCGCCGCCATCATCGCCTTGCCCCCCGACGCGTGCACGGTGAGGATCGCCGGCTCCAGATGCGCCAGCGCTCGGACCGCTTTCTCGACCGTATTCGGAATGTCGTGGAGCTTGAGATCGAGAAAGACCGGTGTCTCATGTTCGGAAATCCGGAGAACGCCATCGTCCCCGTTGGCGTAGAAGAATTCGAGGCCGAGCTTCACGCCCGCCGCAACGCCGCTGACGTCGCGCGCGATTGCCGCCGCTCGATGGACGTCCTGGGTATCCAACGCGACAAAGATC
>DASTAU010000159.1:0-2219 GCA_035712425.1 Sphingomicrobium sp. | reverse complement strand
GTGATCCTCGATCCACCGCGCGCCGGAGCGGCCGAGCAGGTGAAAGCGCTTGCAGGCTCGGCGGTGAAGCGGATCGCCTATGTCAGCTGCAACCCGGCGACCTTCGGACGTGATGCCAGGACGCTTGCCGATGGCGGCTATGCGCTCGAATGGGTTTGGCCGGTCGGCCAGTTCCGCTGGTCGACCCATGTCGAGCTTGCTGCCTGCTTCACCCGTGGTGGATGAGGAAGACCGCCGCGTGAACGGTGAGTCCGATCAGGCACAGGCTTCCGAGGATGAATAGCCAGAAGCGGTAGATCACGACGTTGACGGTCGCCTGCACGAGGCTGTGGAGTACCCGGAAGCCCACGTAGGCCCAGGCCAGGTAGACGTTCACGTGGACGTCGAAGCCCATGAGGATCAGCGCGACGACAATCGCATAGAAGATGGTCGGTTGTTCGAGCAGGTGATTGTAGTTGTGGGCTTTCCAGTTGACCTCGTCGGGGATCTTGCCCTCGAGCGCGCCGCCGCGGGTCCCCGCCCGGCCTTTGAAGCTGATGCCGGCCTTGCGCATCGCCGGGAGGCGGGTCGCGTACATCCATATTTGGATGACAAGCGTCCAGGCGACGAGCGCGACGATCGGGCCGAGCAGCGGACTTATGGGCATTTGGAAGTCTCCCCCCTGACTTGGACTCAGGCTGCGGCAGAATGACGCGCCGTTCAAGCAGTTGACTTGAGCCACGGGGCATAGGAGCACCTCACGCGAAGCAGGAGGGGTATGCCGGCAGAGGAACGCCCAAGGCAGCGCCTCAGTGCGTTGCAGATCGCCGCCGTTGCCTCCGGTAACGCACTCGAATTCTACGATTTCGTCACTTACAGCTTCTTCGCAATCCAGATCGGGCGGACGCTATTTCCGGGCGATGCCTCGGAATCCCTGATTCTGTCGCTCGCCACTTTCGGGGTGGGATTTGTCAGCCGGCCGCTTGGCGGGCTCATCATCGGCAGGATGGCGGACCGGCGGGGACGAAAGCCAGCGATGATCCTCTCGTTCACGCTGATGGGGATCGGCGTGGTCGGGCTGGCGCTCACGCCGTCATACCAGTCCATCGGGGTGGCCGCGTCGATCTTCGCCGTGCTGTTCCGGCTGATCCAGGGCTTTGGGCTTGGCGGAGAGGTCGGGCCGAATGCCGCGTTCCTGCTCGAGGCGGCGCCACGCCACCGGCGAAGCCTCTATCTCTCGATCCACCTTGCAACGTCCGACGCCGCGGTTCTCGTCGCCGGCCTCGTAGGGTTTGCGCTCTCTTCATTGATGAGCGCTGCGATGCTCGATGCCTGGGGCTGGCGGATCGCCTTCCTGATCGGCGCATCGATCGTTCCGTTCGGGCTCGCGCTTCGGCGGGCGCTCGAGGAAACGCTTCCGGAAGAAGCGAAGCAGCCGGCGCCGCCCGGGAGCCGGCGCTTCCTGCTGATTGCGGCCGCAGCCGGGATGCTGATCCTCGGCGCGGGGACGATCAGCAATTACACGCTCGCTTACCTCACGACCTATGCGCAGGATACGCTGCACATGGCGGTCAGCTCGGCGTTTGGGGCGACCGTTGTCCTGGGACTCGTCAGCGCGGTGTGCGATCTTGCCACCGGCTGGCTCGTCGATCGCTATGGAGCGAGGCGCGTGCTGATCGGCCCGTGGATCGCGCTCGTTTTGCTCGCGGTGCCCAGTTTCTACGTGTTGAACGCCTCGAGAACGGCGGAAGTCCTGATGGGCGCGACCGGGCTTCTGACGATCCTGCATATCTTCGGATCGTCGGCCGCGATCATTCTCTTCATCCAGGCGTTGCCGGCGCGCTCTCGGGCTGGCGCCCTGGGACTCATCTACGCCTTGGCGATCGCACTTTTTGGCGGGACGACACAGCTGGTCGAGAAACTTCTGATCCGCTGGACCGGCACCCCGGTCGCTCCCGCATGGTACATGGTGGCGGCGGTCCTGGCCGGATTGATCGGGACAATGCTGATTCGACAGCCCGCCGCGGATGTGGGAGGTTCGCCCGACACGGGGGAACGGCCATGCAGGACGCCGAGCGACCAACCCTGAGCAAAAAGCAGATCGCGGCGGTTTCGGCCGGCAACGCGCTCGAATTCTACGATTTCCTGACTTACAGCTTCTTCGCGGTGCAGATCGGCGAGGCGCTGTTCCCGGGGCGCAGCGACGATACGAAGCTGCTCTTCTCGCTCGCGACGTTCGG
>DASTAU010000158.1:0-2950 GCA_035712425.1 Sphingomicrobium sp. | reverse complement strand
GCGATGACCTCCTGCAGCAGGTCGAGCGTCTCGAGGTCGAGATCGTTGGTCGGCTCGTCCAGCACGAGCAAGTTGGCATGGCGGGCGAACTCGCGCGCGAGCAAAAGACGCGACCGCTCCCCGCCGGAAAGTGAGCCGATCGGCGCATCGGCGATCGACGGATCGAACAGGAATTCCTTCAAATAGCCCTTGATGTGCTTCTTGTGGCCGCGAACCTCGATCCAGTCGCCGCCATTCGCAAGCACGTCCTTCACCCGCCGCTGCGGCTCCATCAACTTGCGCTGCTGGTCGATGACGATCCCGGACAGCGTCTTCGCCTGGATGACCGTTCCGCCGTCGGGCGCGATCTCGCCAGTGAGGAGCTTTAGCAACGTCGTCTTGCCCGCGCCGTTCGGGCCGACGATTCCGATCCGGTCGCCACGCTGGATACGAAGCGTGAAGTCGCGAATGATCTGCCGGTCGCCGAACGACTTGTTGACCTGGTCGGCCTCGATCACGGTCTTCGACCGGACGTCGTCCTTGGCTAGCGCCAGCTTCGCGGTTCCAGCCGCGCCGAGCATTGCCGCTCGCTGGGCACGCATCTCGTGCAACTTGGCGAGGCGGCCCTGGTTGCGGCGGCGGCGGGCAGTCACTCCCCGCTGGAGCCAGTGAAGCTCGATTTTCAGCTTGGCGTCGAGCTTCTCGGCAGCGCGCGCTTCTTCCTCGTAAACACGCTCGGTCCAGGCATCGAAGCCGCCGAAGCCGATCTCCGCGCGCCTGAGCTCGCCGCGGTCGAGCCACAGGCAGCTCCGGGTGAGCCGCGTCAGGAAGGTCCGGTCGTGGCTGATCGCGATGAATGCGCCGGTGTAGCGCTTGAGCCAGTCCTCTAGCCATTCGATTGCGCCGAGGTCGAGATGGTTGGTCGGCTCATCGAGCAACAGCAGATCGGGCTTTCGGCCCAACGCCCTCGCAATCGCCGCGCGCCTGCGCTCGCCCCCGCTTGCCGTTGCCGTGGGCCGAGAAAGATCGATCCCGAGCTGGTCAGCGATGGCAGCCGCTTCATGTGCTTCCGGTCCGTCGCTTCCATGCAGAACCCAGTCGCTTAGTGTCTCGAACGCGTCCATCCGTGGATCCTGCTCCAGCAGGACGACATGGGTCCCCGGAACGATCGTCCGCTTGCCTTCGTCGGTGTCGATGATGTTTGCGAGGCACTTGAGAAGCGTGGTCTTGCCTGCGCCGTTGCGGCCGATCAGCGCCAGCCGGTCCCGCTCGCCGATGTAGAGATCCAGATGGCGGAACAGCCAGCCTTCGCCCTGGATCAGCCCAAGGTCTTCGTACGACAGGATCGGCGCGGCCATTAGCGACCGCTAGCGGAAGCCTTCGGTTTTTGTCACCTGCCGCGCTATGCTGGGCCGCCACAACGGGGGAGCAATGCGATGCCGGTAATCGGAATGGGCGGCTATTTCTTCCGCGCAGCGGACCCGGAGGCGTTGAAATCATGGTACCGAGAGCATCTCGGCGTCGGCGGGGGATGCGGTGCCGACGAAAGCGGCCAGTCGAACGAGTGGGTCTGGTTCCATCAGGGAGGGCCAATGGTGTTCGAGCCGTTCAAGAAGGACACGGATTATTTTCCGGCCGACCGAACCGCCATGATCAATCTCCGAGTGAGCGACCTCGACGGTCTCCTTTCCCAGCTCCGCGGTGCGGGGATCGAGGTCATCACCAACGAGGAATGGGATTCGATGGGCATCGGCCGCTTCGCACGGATCCACGATCCGGAGGGGAATCCCGTCGAGCTTTGGGAACCAGCGAGCGGCTAAGCCACGGCGGGTGTTGCAGTTCGGCAACGCTGTCGCGAGCCTGAACGGAAGCCACCATTGGCATTCATAGCCAATTCAATGGCCGATGGTAGAACGCGACCCGACAAGAGAGTCGAGTCAATGAACGCTTTGCGTACCCTTCTCCTTGCCGGCGTGCTTGCTGCCGGCCTCACCAGCGCACCCGCGCTGGCCGATGGCCCGCGCGGTCATGGTCCGCAGTCGGACCAGGGCCAGGGTCCGCACCGGGAGCAGGAGCGCGCGTTCGAGGACACTCGGGACGGACGTTCGATGCCCCTGCCGATGCTGGAGCAGCGCGTGCTTCCGCGCATGGGTGGCGCCGACTATCTCGGCCCGGAAATTCGCGGCGGAACCTACCGGATGAAGTTCATTCAGAACGGTCGGGTGATCTGGGTCGACGTCGATCCGCAGACCGGACGGATCATTCGCAGGTCGGGTCCTTAGGCTCCGCTGTCGCGCGCATTGACTTTTCGCGGCATCTTCCCAGTTGTTTCGTTTAAGCAACCTCTCGCCGCAACGCGGGTTGACGGCTTGAAGATGAACAGCTCCGGGGAGCATCGATGCGCGTTCTGATCGTCGAAGACGAACCCAATCTGGGGCGCCAGCTCCGTTCGACGCTCGAGGGGGCCGGCTACGCAGTCGATCTCGCGACCGATGGCGAAGACGGTCACTATCTCGGATCGACCGAAAGCTATGACGCGGTCATCCTCGATCTCGGACTTCCGGAGATCGACGGCCTCACCGTCCTCGACCGCTGGCGCAAGGAGGGTCGAAAGATGCCCGTCCTCGTGCTCACGGCGCGCGACAGCTGGTCCGACAAGGTCGCTGGTCTCGACGCCGGAGCGGACGATTATCTCGCCAAGCCGTTTCAGACCGAGGAGCTGATTGCGCGCTTGCGTGCGCTGATCCGCCGTTCGTCCGGCAATGCCTCGTCGGAGCTCGTCGCGGGCGACATTCGCCTCGATACCCGCTCGGGCAAGGTCACCAAGGCTGGGGAGCCGGTGAAGCTGACCGCGCAGGAATACAAGCTCCTCTCCTACCTCATGCATCACAAGGGCAAGGTGGTCAGCCGCACAGAGCTGATCGAGCATATCTACGACCAGGATTTCGACCGCGACTCAAACACGATCGAA
>DASTAU010000157.1:0-8360 GCA_035712425.1 Sphingomicrobium sp. | reverse complement strand
CGCCGCCAGCACTCCTTCGTCGATCATCACGTTGACCCGCTTCTTCTTGCCGGGAAGGGTGACGCCCACCATTGCGACGACTACCGATCCCTCCTCGAGTTCGGGCGGCGATGGTTCCGGAATCTGCTCTCCGTCTTCGATCATTCCCGAAGTGTGCAGCGCTAGCGCTTCGTGTGCGCCTTCAATCGCCTCGGCGATCGTGTCGCCCGCGCTGACGCAGCCGGGAAAATCCACGAACCAGGCCCCGTATGAAATCTCGCCCTTTTCGATTTGGACCGGGAAGAAACGCCGTTTCATAAGAATTACCTCAGTTTGATGCCGCTCTGTCGTTCGATACTTCTGATCGTGCCGATCGGAAGCTCGGGCTTCGGATGAGGAACGGTCACACGCCCGGCGACGCCACGCTTCTTGAGTTGCACGTGGCTACCCTTCTGACCGACGACCACGAAACCCGCCGCCTTCAGGGCCTTTAGAACCTCACGGCTCGTCATTTATTACACACTAGTGTGTATTTCAAGTGCCCGAGAATCAAATCAGCCCCATCGCGCGCATACTGATGCGCCCCTGCGCACCGACGATCACATGATCGTGCACCACCACCTTCATGTGCCGCCCGGCTTCAACCAAATCCCGAGTGAGGCGGATGTCCTGCTGGCTCGGCGAAGGATCGCCGCTCGGGTGGTTGTGAACAATGATCAAGGCGGTGGCGCCTAGTGCGATGGCTCGGGCGATGACTTCGCGGACGTGAACCGAGGCCTCGTCGACCGAGCCCTGCCACAGCGCCTCGTTGGCGATCAGCATGTTCTTGGCGTTGAGGAAGAGGATGCGGACTTCCTCGGTCCGTCGGTGCGCCATCTGCGCGTGGAGATAATCGCCGAGCGCGTCCCAGCTCGACAGGATCGGCTGGCCCTCGACCCTCGCTTCGAGAAGCCGGAGCGCCGTCGCTTCTGCGATCTTCAGCGCCGAGACGGTCGCGTCGCTTAATCCTTCGCGCTTCAGCGTATCCGCGCTCGCGCCCAAGAGCGGGCCGATCCCACCGAAATCGTCGATCAGGCGCTTCGACAGCGGCTTCGTATCGACGCGCGGGATGGTGAGGGCGAGGAGATATTCGATCAGCTCGTAATCGTGGAATCCCTCAGGCCCCGCCTCGAGCAGTCGCTTGCGCAGCCGGGCGCGATGCCCCGCCGATTCCTTCTCGCGACTGACGCTGGCGTGCTCGTTCATGCCGCTCCCTCGATGCGACCTGTTCCGAGCAGTTGCGTCTAGACCACAGAAAACGACCGCTTGACTAGGGGTCATGCCGCATCTGGAACGGTCGCGGACGGCAGGGGTTAGAAGGCCCGATGGACCAACGGACGCGAGAGGAAGGGCTCGGCGCGGAGCGCGAAACGCGCGTCGCGGTCCGGCGCGCGCCCGTCTGGGCTCGAGTTACGAGCTATATCGCCGTCGCCATCCTCATCCTTTTGGTCCTCCTGATCGCGGTAGTCTGGATCGAGCGCCGGCCGATCGCGACGCACTTCCTCAAGAACGAGTTCGAGCGGCGCGGAGTCCAGGCTCAATACCATCTCGACAAGGTCGGATTCCGCACCCAGCAGGTCAGCGACCTCGTCATTGGCGATCCCAAGCATCCGGACCTCGTCGCGAAGCGCGCGATCATCCAGATGAAGCTCCATCTCGATGGAAGCTTCGCGGTCTACCGCGTCGTCGCTCGCGGAGTGCGGCTGCGCGGGCGCCTCATCCACGGGAAGGTCAGCTGGGGCCAGATCGACAAGCTCCTTCCGCCGCCCAGCAACAAGCCGTTCCAGCTTCCCAATATCGTCCTCGACGTCGCCGACAGCAGCGTATCGCTGGCGACCCCATTCGGTCCGGTCGGCGTCGCGCTGGAAGGAAACGGGCGGCTGAGCGGGGGCTTCAAAGGTCGCGTCGCCGTCGTCAGTCCACAGCTCACGCCAGGGCACTGCACGGCCGTCGGGCTCCGCACGAACCTCGCGGTCGCGGTCGTTGCGCGTCACCCGAAGGTGGAGGGGCCCGTCACGTTGGCGAGCTTTCTCTGCCCGGCGAGCCGGTTCTACGTCATCACACCGAGGTTCGACGCCAAGGCGAGCTTCAACGAGTCCTTCACCAGCGTCGACGGCAGCGGGCGGATGGCGATCAGCACGCTTACGGCGGGCGCGAACGCTTTGGCTGCCTTCACCGGCGATCTCACTTACAAGGGTTCGCTTGCCGATGTGCGTGGAAAGGTTCGGCTGGCAGCCCAAAAATCGCGCCTGGCGACGATCTACGCGGAGCGGACGAGGCTCTACGGCGGCTACCGGCTCGGAATCCGCGCCGGCACCTTCTCGATGCTTGGCGGGTTCGCCGCCGACAATTCGACGCTCGACCCGTCGATGCTCGCGGGAGTCGTCGAGCCGCTGCGAGCGGCCTCAGGGACCCCGATCGGACCGGTGGCGACAAACATTGCCAATGCGCTCAGCCGGACCGCGCACAATTTCAACATCGGTGGCCATATCGCGGTCGTGAACTTCCCAGGCGGCGGCGCGGCGAGAATCAGAGACGCGAACATCGTCGGGCCGAACAATGCACATGCGGACATCTCTGGGGGAAGCGGCGTCACTTATTATTGGCCGGCCTATGCGCTTCGAATCGATGGAACGATCGACATGGGCGGCGGCGGGCTGCCGTCAGGCCGGGTATCGCTGACCCAGCAACATCCGGGCGGCGCCTTGAGCGGAATTGCGAATTTCGCACCGTATAGCGCCGGCGGCGAGCGGCTCGCGCTTGCCCCGATCCGGTTCGGACCTGGTCCGGGAGGATCGACGGCGGTCAACACGGTCGCCCTGCTCGACGGGCCATTCCCGAATGGCCGCGTCAAGGCGCTCCGGCTGCCGATCCAGGGCCATCTTGGGCCGGGCGGAAATTTCGCGGTTGGCACGGAATGCGCCGTCGTCAGCTTCCAGTACCTAAGATTGAGCACGCTCCAGCTCGGCCCGACGCGGCTCCCGGTCTGCCCGATGGGACCGGCAATGGTCTACAAGCGCGGCGGCGGCCAGGTGATCGCAAGCGCCAGGCTCAACCGTCCGGTTGTGAACGGGCGTCTTGGCGAATCCCCGCTCCATCTCGCCGCGGCTTCCGGCCAGATCACCGGCAAGCAGTTCATCTTCAACGATCTCGGCATGCGGCTCGGCAAATCGAGTTCACCGATCGTCTTCGACGCGGCGCGCCTCAACGGCAGCTTCATCAGCGGATCGAACCTCCGCGGCAAATTCAGCGGCGCCAAGGCGACGATCGGAAGCGTGCCGCTGCTGCTCAGCGACGCAACCGGAAGCTGGATCTATCGGAACAGCGATCTCACGGTCGACAGCGCGCTCACCGTCTCCGACGTCGATCCCGACCCGCGCTTCTATCCGCTGCGCAGCAACGACGTTCATATGACGATCGCCGGCGATTATGTCCGAGCGACCGGCTCGCTGCAGCATCCGCAGAGCGGCACTTTGGTTACGAACGTCAGCATCGAGCATCAGCTTTCTAGCGGCTCGGGCCACGCGCAGCTCGACGTTCCTGGAATCACGTTCACGCCGAACGGGCTCCAGCCGGACGAGCTTTCGCGGCTGTCCGAAGGCGTCGTCGCGCTCGTCAACGGTACGGTTCACGGGCAGGGCCGGATTGATTGGGCGGCGGGCGGCAAAGTCACGTCGACCGGCGACTTCTCGACGGCGAACATGGACCTCGCCGCGCCATTCGGGCCGGTCTCCGGCCTCAGCACGACTATCCACTTCAGCGACCTGCTCGGCCTTCAGACTCCGCCGCACCAGGTGGCGACGGTTCGGGAGGTGAACCCCGGGATCATCGTCAACAATGGCGTGATCACCTACCAGCTGCTGCCTAACAACCTGGTCAAGATCGAGCGCGGCGAGTGGCCGTTCATGGGCGGGAAGCTCATCCTCCATGAGACCATTCTCAACTTCGGCACGCCCAGCCCGAAGCGGCTGACGTTCGAGCTCCAGGGCTTCGACGCCAAGATGTTCTTCGACAGTCTCGGCTTCCAGGGGATCGAGCTCAGCGGAACGTTCGACGGGGTGCTGCCCATGATCTTCGACGAAAGCGGCGGCCGCATTGTCGGCGGCCGGCTCGACTCGCGGCCTCCGGGCGGCGAGCTCAAATATAGCGGCACCAGGCCGGCCGGCCTCGCGCCGGGCATCGCCTTCGATCTGCTTAGCGACATCAAGTACAAGACGATGGTCGTTCGACTGAACGGTGATCTCGCCGGCGAGTTCGCGACCAAGCTGACCATCGACGGAGTCTCGCTCGGGCCGACGCACGGCTTCGCCGCGGGCATGGTGCGCAAGGTCCTTTCGCAAATCCCGATCCGGCTGAATGTGAACATCAACGGGCCGTTCCGCGCGCTGATTCAGATGGCCAAGGCGTTCAAGGACCCGACCCAGGCGATCGCTCCGGTGATGCCGTTCCCGATCGATTCCCCCGCGCTCAAGGTCGAAGTACTGAGCACCAACAAGCAGGAAGAGCAGACGACCCAGCCGGCCGCACAGCCTCAGACGAAGCCGGCCAACCCTCAACCATCCGGAGGATCCAAGTGACCAGAACATGGACGAGAACCGCGAAGCTCGCGGCGGGGGCCGCGCTAGCGGTGCCGCTGACGAGCTGCATCACCGTCAAGGCGCCGGACAAGCCGATCGACGTCAACCTCAACGTCAACATCAGCCAGCAGGTCGTCGTTCGCCTTGCGTCCGACGTTCAGCAGATGATCCAGCAGAACCCGCAGGCCTTCCCGCCGGCTCCGACCCACCAATGAGGCCGGTCTCCTTGTTTCTCGCCGCGACCGTGCTCGTCGCCGCGCCGGTTGCGGCACAATCGCCGCTGGTCGAGCAGGCCATGCAGGCGGGTCAGGTGGGCGAGCGCTACGACGGCTATATGGCCGTCGTCGGAACGCCTTCGCCGGAGCTGCGCCGCCAGGTCTCGGCGATCAACATTCGACGCCGCAATCTCTACATCAGCCTCTCCACGCGGCGGAACGTCACTCCGCAGCTGGTTGGGATGGCGACCGCATGCCAGCTGCTGGCCCAGCTCCCCGCGGGCGGAGCTTACATGCTTAGCGACGGCGCATGGCATCGCCGCGCCGCCGGCCAGACGATAAAGCTCCCCGATTACTGCCGCTGAGCTTTGAACGAGTTTCGATATTGCGGCTTCATCAGTCGAATGAGTTGCGATCGGACCGGGAGGGCGATGTCATAGTCCCCTTCTGCGTAAGGACCTGCCAGATACGCTGGTGCGATTAAATGGACGCTCGCAAATGGGTCGCCGGGCCGCGCAGCCGATGGGATCAATGCGAGGTCGGAAAGCTTGGGACAGGTATCGAATTCAGAAATGCCGTTGCCAAGCTTGCCGTCGCCGCCTCTTCGCTTCCTCCGTTCGGCGTCGAGGGCTTTGCAGTAAGGACCGCGCAGCTCCTGAGCATAGCCCCTGGGAGAAGAGAAAAGCGACGCGAACTTGATCTCTTTCGCCTGAGCCCGATCCCAAAGAAGGCCCGTCGTTGCGCCATTGCCGTGAGCGCCGCCGGTGAATGCGTAATATTGCCGGCTGAGGCTCAGGAGGCGTCCTGTCTCGCCGCTCGTCGTGATCTTTGTGATGCTCTCCCAGCCGATGCCGGGACTTCCCGAATCTTCGCGAATGGCGAATTCCTGCTTCCCGCCCTCGATTGTCTTGGTCTTCTCCAGAGCGAGTTCGGCTCGAAGGCGATGGGCAAGTGAAGGAATCGCCGCCGCTTCCGCCGACCATGAAAACTTCAGATCGGCATATTTCGACTTGTAGGCGTATTCGAACGGCCGCGCGTTCGCCGATGAAGCGGCGAGAATGGCAGTGAGAAGAACTGCCGCTACCAATAAGACCCGCCGTTCCATGACACGAATGCTACGGCCGTTCCGCGCGGTTGACTATCCAAACTCCGGTTCATAAAGGGTCCGCGCCTTGGCGGTGTCGCTTTCCGCCATGTTCCTCGTCCTTGCCTGGTCCCCGAGATTTTCAGCAGGGGCGACGCATAGGGAGAGACATGGCAGAGGACGAAACCGACGACGTTCCGAAGCTTCCACCAGACGCTCGGCTCGAATCGCTCGATGAGCGGCTCGACCGCTTGCAGCAGGCGGAGGCCAAGCGGACCGCGAAACGGCAGCCGGATAAGAGCTACCAGGCAGGTCAGCTGATCCTGAGCCAGCTCGTCGGTTGCCCGCTCGGCGGCGGGATCGTCGGCTGGCTGCTGGACCGCTGGTTCGGCACCAAGCCCTGGCTGATGTTGGTGATGCTGTTCCTCGGTTTCGCGGTCGGCGTCTGGAACGTCATTCGGATTTCAAATCAGGCCTCGAGAAAAGCTCGCGGCGAACGGGATTAGGGAACACAAGTGGCGGCCGAAGGTAAAATCGACCCGATGCACCAGTTCGTGATCGAGCCGATCTTCGGTTCGTTCGGTCACAACAATCCGTTCGTCTTCACCAATAGCGCGCTGTGGACGCTGATCGTCCTCGGCACGATCTGGCTGTTCATGTTCGGGGGAATGAAGCGCGAGCTGATCCCCGGCCGCTGGCAGGTCGCGGTCGAAGGACTGATCGCGTTCGTCGACGACATGGTGAACGTCAGCATCGGCCCGGAGGGCAAGAAGTTCCTGCCGTGGGTCTTCACGGCTTTCGTCTTCCTGCTGTTCGCGAACCTCATCGGCAACATGCCGTTCGGAATCGTGGCGCCGGCCCATCCCTTCACGATCACCGCGCAATTCACGTTTACGGGTGTGATGTCGCTGATCACCTTCGCGATCGTGCTCGGCGTCGGTTTCTACAAGCACGGACTGCACTTCCTTTCGCTGTTCGTGCCGAAGGACGCGCCCTTCATCTTCAAGATTTTCATCGCGCCAATTGAGCTCATCAGCTTCCTGGTTCGGCCGTTCAGCCTCGGGCTCCGGCCGTTCATCGCGATGTTCGCCGGTCACATTTTGCTCGACGTGTTCGGTAATTTCGTCGTCCAGTCGCTGAACAGCCATAGCGCGGGCGGGATCGCTGTGTGGGTGCTGTCGATGGCCTTCATCATGTTCGTGAGCATGATCGAGCTGCTCGTCGCCGCCATCCAGGCGTACGTCTTTGCAATTCTCACCTCGCTCTACATAGGCGAGGCCGTAAATCTTCACTAGCCGTCTGATTTTTCAAAGGAGTTCAATCATGGATGTCGCTTCCGCAAAGCTTATCGGCGCCGGTCTTGCCGCCATTGGTGTTGGCGCCGCCGCCGCGGGCGTCGGCTATGTGTTCGGTTCGTTCCTCAACAGCGCGATCCGTAACCCCGCAGCGTCCGACGGCCAGCAGGGCCGCCTCTACATCGGCTTCGCCGCCGCCGAGCTTCTCGGCCTGATGGCGTTCGCCGTCGCGATGCTCATCCTGTTCGCGTTCTAAGAGCAGGCTAGCCCCAAGGACCGGCAATGCCTCAGCTTTCGCAGCTCTCCGAAGTCTATCTGTCGCAGTTCCTGTGGCTGGCGATCGCGCTTGGATTCATCTTCTTCGTGATCGCTCGCGGGATGGTGCCGAAGATCCAGGCGACCGTCGAGGCGCGCGAAAAGCAGATCGCCGGCGACCTCGAGGTGGCGCAAAGGGCGCGAGTCGCTGCGGATGAGACCGAGGCTGCGTGGCGCGAGCGCATGGATGCGGCGCGGGCCGATGCAGCGCGCATCGCGCAGGAGGCGAAGACGAAGAGCGGGCTCGACACCGAAACGAAGGTCAAGGCCGCAGCGGACAAGATCAACACCAAGGTTGAATCCGCCCAGGCGAAGATCCGTGACACCGTGTCGGCCGCGCGCGCCGAAATCGAATCAGTTGCCGCCGAAGCGACCCAGGAAATGGTCCAGCGGCTGACCGGCATCGCGGTCGACAAGAAAGAGGCCGCTTCGGCGGTGAAGGCGGAGCTCAATGTCTAGCGCGCTCCTGATCGCCGCCGTCGCCGAGGCGCCCGAGGCCGCCGAGCCGACGGCGTTCTGGCTGAACCCGGGCGGCTGGGTCGCGCTCGCGGTCTTGATCGTCTTCGCGTTGCTCATCTGGAAGAAGGTGCCCGGCGCCGTTGGCCGCGCCCTCGACAGCAAGATCGCGCTGATCCGCGATCAGCTCGCCGAAGCGGAATCGCTGCGCAAGGAAGCGGAGGCGCTAAAGGCCGAATATGAGGCGAAGGCCAAGTCGGTCGACAAGGACCGCAAGGCCCTGCTCGAGCGCGCGAAGCACGAAGCCGACGAGATCGTCGCCAAGGCCAAGACGGACGCGGAGGCGCTGATCGAGCGTCGCACCCGGATGGCCGAGGAGAAAATCGCGGCCGAGGAGCGG
>DASTAU010000156.1:0-4390 GCA_035712425.1 Sphingomicrobium sp. | reverse complement strand
ACCGGAGACCGCATCGAGGAAATCCTTCGCGAGGAAGGCGTGACCGACGTCTCGGTCGCCTCAAATCCGGAGTTTCTTCGGGAAGGCGCCGCGATTGCCGACTTCAAGCACCCCGACCGAATCGTCGTCGGCGCAGAGGACGAACGCGCCCAGCACGCGCTTCGCGAAATCTATCGACCGCTGTTCCTCAACCGCGCCCCCATCCTGATCACCGGGCGTCGGACCGCCGAGCTGACGAAATATGCGGCGAACGCATTCCTTGCGGTGAAGATCAGCTTCATCAATGAGATCGCGGACCTGTGCGAGGCGGTCGATGCCGACGTGCAGGACGTCGCTCGCGGCATCGGCCTCGACAATCGCATCGGGCCCAAGTTCCTTCACGCCGGTCCTGGCTATGGCGGAAGCTGCTTCCCCAAGGACACGCTCGCGCTGCTCCAGACTGCCGACAAGGTCGGAGTCGATCAGCGCATCGTCCGCACCACGGTGCAGGTGAACGACGACCGCAAGGCTTCGATGGTCGAGCGTGTCGAGCGCGCTGTCGGCGGCTACTTGAAGGGCAAGAAAGTCGCGGTGCTCGGCCTCGCATTCAAGCCGAACACCGACGACATGCGCGATGCGCCGTCCATCCCGCTCGTCAATGCGCTGGTCGAGCGGGGAGCGGAGGTCAGCGCCTTCGACCCCGTGGCTCGGGAGCAGGCCGAAAAGGTATTCAGTGGGATCGAATTCGCCGCTGACGCTTATGCAGCGGCGGACGGAGCCGACGTGCTGGTCATCGTCACCGAGTGGGACGAGTTCCGGGCGCTCGATCTCGACAAGGTCGCAGGTTCACTGCGCGGCAAAGTGCTGGTCGACCTCCGCAACGTTTACGATCCCGCCGAGGTGGCCGAAGCCGGACTCGCTCACTTCGGGATCGGGCGCGGGGCGGTTGAGCGCGTCTGAGCCGACGGCGCGGTCTCGCTCATCCAAAGGAATACCGGCAGCACGCAAACCGCCACGAGAGCGATCATAGCACCGGGCGCCATCGACCAATCGGTGCGCTCCACCAGCCATTGCGCGGCCCAGGGAGTAAGCCCGCCGAATATCGCCGTCGCCATGGTCGCGCCGAGGGCGAGGCCGGTGATCCGCCCCTCGCCCCGGAATTGCTCGGCCGTGGCGACCGCGCCGACTGCGCTCACTCCGCCCGCGACGGCGGCAAGGATGACCGCGCCGAGCAAAGCTCTCGCCTGCGATCCACTGGCCATCAGCGCGAACATCGTCATAGGCAGGATGGCGCTTGCCGCACACAGGGCCAGCAGGACAGGCCGGCGTCCGGCGCGGTCCGACCACCATCCGACGAGAGGCGTGACGAGGATGACGGCAACCGCGGCAATGGTCGAAAGCCACAACGCGGTGCGCTCGGCGAGAGCGCCGGCGGAGGTCAGGAAGGCCGGAACGTAGGTGATACCGACGTAATAAGTGATCGATCCCAAAGCCGAGATGGAAAAGCCACGCGCGATCCCGGCTCGGTGGTGCTCAAGCGCATAGGACAATGGCTTTGCCGGGACGGTGCCGTGTTCCTGCTGGCGAAGGAATTCGGGCGATTCCTCGATCGTCGAGCGGGCGATCCACACGCTTCCAGCGAGTGCTGCCCCAACAAAGAACGGGATCCGCCAACCCCAGCTATCGAGCTGGGATGCGCTTGTCAGGCTGACGGTCGCGGCGGAGATGCCGACAGCGAGCAATGCCCCGACTTCGCTCGCCGCCGACGCAAAGGACGTGATCAGGCCACGGCGGCTGAGCGGTGCGCCTTCGAGGAGGTAGGCGACGACGCCGGTATACTCGCCGCCAACCGAGAAACCCATGACGCAGCGGAGAAGCAGTAGCAGCCAGCCGGCAATCGGCCCCACGGCGGAGCGGGTAGGCAGCAACGCGGTGACCAGCATCGCGGCGGTCATCATCGCCACCGACATCAGCATCATCCGCCGCCGCCCGCCTCTGTCCCCGATGTGGCTGAAGAAGAGCGCGCCGAGCGGACGCATCAGATAAGCGATGGCGAAACCGCCGAGGGTCAGCAGAAGCGAGTTCGCGCCGCCGCCGTAGAACACTCGGCTGAGGACGGTCGCGAAATAGAGATAGAGCGTGAAATCATACCATTCGACGATTGTCGAAAATGCCGCGATCGCCATCGATCGGCGGGAGGCGGTCGCAGGCGCGTCGGAGGGCATCGGCGCCAACCTGCGCGAAATGCGCCGACTTGCCCATAGCGAACGGAAGGCGGCCGCGACGGAAGGCGCAGCCGCCTCCTTCGGTCAGTCGGGTTTCGACTGATCGTCGACGTCGATGCCTTTCTTGGCCCATTCGGCCTTGGTCAAGCATTGCCGGTCGTAGAGCCTGCTGCCCGTATAGGATTCCTGTTCGATGCAATATTTGCGCTCGGCGTCGGCGGACTGCGAGGCGGGTGCGGCCGCATTCGCCGCCGGCTGCTTCGCATCCTTCGACTTCGCGGCCGCGAGAGCAGAGCTAGCCGACAGGACGAGGCCGGCGGCCAGCAAGGTGGGGACGATACGCATGTTGAAACCTCCATCGGAAACGGTCCGGGGCTGGACCGAGGCGGAGAATGCGCTGCGCCGGGGCCGCGTCCTCGTGTCGTTCGGTGGACGCGGCGCGATCATCGACGAGAGCCCTTCGCAGATTCGTCGGTCGCGATTTGGTCGACGAACGGAGGTTGCCGCTCCGCGGCGACCGGTTCGAAACAGGGTTAATTCTGAGGCAAGCAAGTCTTTGGATTTCGTCAATATTTGTCCCGTAGCTCAGGTGTTGGCGTGGAGCGGTGGCTTAGATGGGGAGCACCGCGATGAGATTATTCAGGGCGAACCAGCCGGAACCAACGGCTGAAGACCGTGCGGCGGCCGTTCGGCTGCTGGCCGTCGCCAATCGGAGCAGGGGATTGAATTCGTTCGAGCCGGCAGCAAAACCCGAATGCCCTCCCGAAAATTGATTGTGCCGCTGCTCGCGATGGCGCTCGCCTCCACAGGGTGTCATCGGAACGGCGCGCATGAAGCGAAAAGCTCGGTCACGGTGAAGCTGCCGCCTGCGCGCGCCGCGACTCCGAGGCCGGGCTTTTCATTCGATGCCCTCGATGCGCGCCGAAATTCGAACGAGGCCGGCTGATTGCCGCAATCCGTCCGAATCATGAATTTGAGGCGAATCGCGTAAACTTCATTTTGACTCGGCGTCCGAACCGTGATTCTCTTGCGTTCCAGCGGGGGGCGCGATGAAGCTCTTTGTGGTCATAGCGATTTTCGTCTGGCTGATCTGCGGGCTTGCCGGCGACTGGATGATCCACGGCGGTGGTGACCTTCGCTGGAAAAAAGTCATCCGCGGACCGATCACCCTGATCGAGGCCTTCAACGACGATCCGGTCACGATTCCGACTCAGGATTAGCGGCGCCCGGTAGCGACGTACGACCCCGCTCTTGCGGCGACCTTCGGAACATTTCGCGTGGATGAATGAGGGGCTCGGCCCATCCATCTGACGGTCCCGATGGCCGATAATTCGGCGACCGCGACAGCCGCCAAAGTGTTGATCGCACATGACCAACATCAAGACGCTTTATGCACGAGCCGGCGCTACCGCGATTGCCGCGGCTTTGGCGCTTTCCCCAGCCCAGGCGAAGATCAAGCCGATCGTCGACCTCTCGCAGAGTCCGGCGGTTAGCGGACAGCCTGCCCCTCCGCCGCCCGCGAAGACGGCGAAGGCGAAGCCAATGATCGGGCCGTTCGACGAGCGAACGGCCGAGATCGGTGGCGGGGCCATCGTTCTTCTCGCGCTGGGTGCGGGTGGTTTCGCGCTTTCGCGGCGAAGAAGCCGTGAAGAGGAATATTGGGACGAGGAAACCGCCGTCGACGAGCCGATGTTCCAGCACGAGTCGGCAGAAAGTGATGCCTCCGCGTTCGCATGGGGCGGCAAACCCGCCGCGGTCGAGGATGAGCACGGCCGTCGCCGGGGAGAAAGCTGGGTCGAGCGCGCCTATCGCGGACCGACCCCGGACAATCCCTCGGTCTCCCTGAAGACCAGGCTGAAGCGCGCGGCGTTCTTCGACAAGCGCGAGCGCGAGGCAGCGGCCGGGACAGCCGCTCCCGTCGATGCGGACGCCGGGCTTCCGGAGGCGATGGTCGAGCAGCGCGAGTTCGAAGGCGCCTGAAGCAGGCGAACAAGGAAAGGAGCCGCCGCCCGGGTGACCGGGCGGCGGTTCGTTTCGTTCCGCCCTCGGTTCGTCGCCGCCCGCGGAACCCGCACCGGCGTGCGTGGATTCTTGCAGGCGAAGGAGAATGTCATGCCCCGTGAGCTCATCGATACCGGCACCGACAAGCGCTTCGTGCGCCGCGACAAGAAGGGCCGCTTCAAGGA
>DASTAU010000155.1:0-5352 GCA_035712425.1 Sphingomicrobium sp. | reverse complement strand
CGCGACGATCTCGCGAATGACCTTGCCGCCGGTGCCGATGACCTCGCGGATCTTGTCCTTGGGGATCTGCATCGTCTCGATGCGCGGCGCGTGAGCGCTGAGCTCTTCACGGGTGTGGTCGAGCGCCTTGGCCATTTCGCTAAGGATATGCGCGCGGCCGTCCTTCGCCTGGGCGAGGGCGGTCTTCATGATCTCCTCGGTGATGCCGGCGATCTTGATGTCCATCTGAAGGCTGGTGATGCCCTCGGACGTGCCGGCGACCTTGAAGTCCATGTCCCCGAGATGATCCTCGTCGCCGAGGATGTCGCTGATCACCGCGAAGTCCTTGCCCTCGAGGATCAGGCCCATGGCGATGCCCGAGACCGGGCGCTTCAGGGGAACGCCCGCGTCCATCATCGACAGCGAGCCGCCGCACACCGTCGCCATCGAGCTCGAGCCGTTGGACTCGGTGATGTCCGACAGGACGCGGATCGTGTACGGGAACTCCTCGAGGCTCGGGAGCATTGGGCGCAGAGCGCGCCAGGCGAGCTTGCCGTGGCCGACCTCACGCCGTCCCGGAGCGCCGAAGCGGCCGACTTCACCGACCGAATAGGGCGGGAAGTTATAGTGCAGCATGAAGCGCTGGTAGGAGAGGCCCTCCAGCCCATCGATCATCTGCTCCGATTCCTTGGTGCCGAGCGTGGTGGTGCAGATCGCCTGCGTCTCGCCACGGGTGAACAGCGCCGAGCCGTGGGTGCGGGGGAGGAAGCCGACGATCGCCTCGATCGGGCGCACGGTCTTCGTGTCGCGGCCGTCGATGCGGCGGCCGTCCTTGAGGATCGCGCCGCGGACGACATCGGCTTCGATGCTCTTCACCAGCTTGGCGGCGACGAGCTGCTCCTGCGGGTCGGCCTCGGCGAACGCTTCGGCGGCCTTGGTGCGGGCCTCGGCGAGTGCCGTCTGGCGGTCCTGCTTGCTGGTGAGCTTGTACGCGGCCTCGACGTCCTTGCCGATGAGGTCCTTGAGCTGCTTCTTGATCGACGCCTTGTCGGCGGACTGGGCGAGCTCCCAAGGTTCCTTGGCGGCCTGCTCGGCGAGCTTGATGATCGCCTCGATCACCGGCTGCATCGACTTGTGGGCGAACATGACGGCGCCGAGCATCTCCTCTTCGGACAGCTCCTTCGCCTCGGACTCGACCATCATCACCGCGTCGCGGGTGCCGGCGACGACGAGGTCCAGCTTGCCCTCGCTGACCTCGGCCTGGGTCGGGTTGAGGATGTACTCGCCCTCGTTGGAGAAGCCGACGCGGGCGGCGCCGATCGGGCCCATGAAGGGGACTCCGGAGAGGGTGAGGGCGGCGCTGGCCGCGATCATCGCGAGGATGTCGGGCTCGTTCTCTCCATCGTAGGAGAGGACGTGCGCGATCACCAGGATCTCGTTGTAGAAGCCTTCGGGGAACAGCGGGCGGATCGGGCGGTCGATCAGGCGGCTGGTCAGCGTTTCCTTCTCGGTTGCTCCACGCTCACGCTTGAAGAAGCCGCCGGGGATTCGGCCGGCGGCGGAGAATTTCTCCTGGTAGTGGACGGTCAGCGGGAAGAAATCCTGGCCCTGCTTGACCGACTTTGCGGCGGTGACGGCGCACAGCACCACGGTTTCGCCGAGGGTCGCGAGAACCGCGCCGTCGGCCTGGCGGGCAACGCGGCCCGTTTCGAGCTTGAGGGTCTTTCCGCCCCACTCGATTTCGACTGTTTTCGTATTGAACATGTTTTTTCCTTCACCCCGCGGGCCGTATCGCCGGCGGGACAGCAGTGGCAGACAATCCGGTCTGCGATCGGGTCGGGGCGCTTCTAAGGCCCCACTGCGCCCCGCCGAATTGCGGGACTTCAGATAAGCGAAACGGCCCGAAACGGGCCGTTTCCGTTATTTCCTGAGGCCGAGCTTGGCGATCAGGTCGGTGTAGCGCTGCTCGTCATTGCGGCGAAGATAATCGAGCAATGAGCGGCGCTGGTTGACCAGCATCAGAAGCCCGCGGCGCGAATGGTTGTCCTTCGCGTGGGACTTGAAGTGCTGGGTCAGGTTGTTGATGCGCTCCGTGAGGATTGCGACCTGGACTTCGGGCGAACCGGTGTCGGTCTTGGCGCGCGCATGTTCCTTGATGAGCGCCTGCTTGCGCTCCGCGGTAATCGACATCGTGTCACTCCTGTTCTTTTCAAAGGTTGAACCCCCTGACGACCCGGAGGCCGTCGGCCGAAGCTTCCACCAGAGCGACCGGAGTTTCCTCCAGGATCGCCAGTTGAAGCCCCGGCTGTGCGGGGAACCCGACAAGCTTCTGTCCGTGATGGAGCAGACGGGCCTGATCGGGAGTGACGGGGAGGGCCGGGATGTCGTCCAGCGCCGCGGTTAGCGGCAGTACCGTCTCCGTCAGTCGGCGCGCCTTAGCGGCTTCTTCCAGAAAGTCCAGCGAAATGGCTGATGTGAGGCCGAACGGTCCGGCGCGCGTACGCCTTAGATAGGAAACGTGGCCGACCGTTCCAAGCGCGTAAGCGATGTCTCGGGCGAGCGAGCGGATGTAGGTGCCCTTGGAGACAGTGGCGGAGAGGGTGATTTCGTGAAGCTCCTCCCCGGAACGGGGAGGGGAACCGCCGAGCGCCAGCTCGGTGGTGGAGGGGCCGACCCCTCCGTCAGCCTTCGGCTGCCACCTCCCCGTTCCGGGGAGGATTTCAAGTTTGTGCACCATCACCGTCCGCGGCTTCAGCTCGATGTCTTCGCCCGCTCTTGCCCTCGCGTAAGCGGCCTGTCCGCCGACTTTCAGCGCTGAATATGCCGGAGGAATCTGCTCGATCTCGCCAGTGAAGCGCGGGAGGGCGGCTTCGACTTGCTCCCGCGTCGGGCGCACGTCGCTTCCGGCGACGACTTCGCCTTCGAGGTCGAGCGTGTCGGTCTCCTCGCCAAAGGTAATCGTGAAATCGTAGCCCTTCGTCGCGTTCAGCATTCGCCCGCAGACCTTGGTCGCTTCCCCCAGCGCGATAGGGAGGACGCCGCTGGCGAGCGGATCGAGCGTGCCGCCGTGGCCGACCTTCGTCTTCGGTTCGCCGGCCTCGCGCAGGATTCGCTTGACGGCGCTTACCGCCGTGGTCGAGCCGAGCCCGACCGGCTTGTCGAGGATGATCCAGCCGTTGAGCATCTCACTTCAGCTGCAACCCGAATATCGCGAGGATGATGCGCGTCACCTGGTCGACGATCGGCGAAACGATCCGGGCCACGACATTGGCGCGGGGCGAGAGCGTTGGAAGGACCAACAGCAACAGGACGAGCACAAGGAGCGAGTAGCGGCCAAGCTTGCGGAATGATTGGGCTGGCCCCGGCGGCAGCAGGCCTTCGACGACGTGACCACCGTCGAACGGCGGGACTGGAAGCAGGTTGAAAATAGCGAGGAAGATGTTGATCGCCACGAAGTTGAGCGCATTCGCGGCGATGAACGCGCCGACGCCGGTCTTGGCCTCGACCGTCGCCGCGAGGATGGCTGTTCCGACCAGTGCGAGGATCAGGTTCATACCTGGTCCCGCAAGCGCCACCAACACCATGTCGCGCCGAGGACTGTTGAGACGGCTGTAATTGACCGGGACGGGCTTCGCCCAGCCGAACATCGGCGCGTGGCTGAGCGCGAGGAGCATCGGAAGGATCACCGTTCCGAACGGGTCGATATGTTTGATCGGATTCAGCGACAGCCGGCCCTTCGATTCAGCGGTCGGATCGCCGAGGCGCCTGGCCACGAGACCGTGCGCGACCTCGTGGAACACGATGGCGATCACCAGCGGGACGAGCCAGACGGCGATCTCGAAGACGATATTCTGGCTCATTAGATTTCCTATCGTCTCGCAAGGCCCAAACTCAGCTGGCGCGATTCGCTCTCGCGCAGCCGTTCGAAGAAATGACGCCTGCAGAGGGCGACATAGCGATCGTTTCCGCCGATCTCGGTCTGCGCGCCCGACGCGACCGCATGGCCTTCCTCGTCGACGCGAAGGTTCATCGTCGCCTTTCGCCCGCACTCGCACACCGCCTTCAGCTCGATCAGCGAGTCCGCGAGCGCGAGAAGGGCGGCGGAGCCGGGGAAGAGCTTGCCCTGAAAATCGGTTCGAAGGCCGTAGCAGAGCACCGGGATTCCGAGCCGGTCGGCGACCTCGCAAAGCTCGAGGACATGGCGCTGGGACAGGAACTGCGCCTCGTCGACGAGAATGCAGTCGATCTCTCGCTTCTTGAGCTCCTCGCCCACGGCGGTGAACAGGTCGACATTCTCGTCATAGGCGCGGGCGGGAGCGGACAAAGCGATGCGCGAGCCGATCGTCCCGGCTCCCGATCGGTCATCGAACGCCGCCGTCCACAGCATCGTCTGCATGCCGCGCTCGCGGTAATTGAAGTCGGCCTGCAGGAGGGTGGTCGATTTCCCCGCATTCATCGCCGCATAGTAGAAATAGAGCTTGGCCATTGCTGTTGGCTTAGCGCGGTCGCTTCAGGCGAGCCACAACGCGTTTACTAATCTGGCAGCATCGCCATGCTACGCGTCGTCACTGGCAAGACCTGATGGCAAGCACCGCACCTACTCCTCAGGAGCAAGATCCTTATGCCGACCGGCGGCTCTATCCGCGGGTCGAGGTGGCGTTGCCGGCGTTCCTCGAGGTTAATGGCGAGCGTCATTCGGTGCGGCTGCTCGACCTCTCGCCGGGCGGAGCGAAAGTGAATTGCTCGATCGCTTTGTCCGCCGGAACGTCGGTGATCCTGGACTGCGGAACGCTTCGCCGTTCTGCGGCGGTCAGGTGGCGGAATGGCGACCTGTTCGGCCTCTGCTTCGACGCCGAGCTCGATGCCCGCGACGTGTCGGCGCTGATCGACCGGTCAAGGGCGCTCGCCGCGAGGATGAACCCGCAAGGCTAGTCCGTCGGGGCGCTTAACCCTCGTATTCGTCCTTCAGGATTGCGAACAGCACCGTGTCACGGACGTGGCCGGTCCAGGTGATGCGGTCGGCGCGGAGCACGCCTTCGCGAACCGCGCCGAGCTTCTTCATCGCCGCCTGGCTCCGAGTGTTACGAGCATCGACGCGGAACTCGATGCGGCGGATTCCGCAAGCGAAGGCGCGCTTCAGCATCATGTCCTTGGCGCGCCGGTTGAAGCCGGTGCCGCGGAATTTCGGGCGGTAGTAGGTGCCGCCGATCTCCAGCGTCTGGCGGCCTTCGTCGATGCCGAGGAAGCTCGACATGCCCGCAAGCTCGTCTTCGTCAAACAGCACGAAGGTGCGGTTGCGCGGGTTGGAGGTATAGAAAGCGATCGTCTGGTCGAAGCCGTCGGGGCCGAAATTGTTGGCGTAGATTTCCCAGA
>DASTAU010000154.1:0-6050 GCA_035712425.1 Sphingomicrobium sp. | reverse complement strand
GCCCGCCGTGCTGATGTGGCCCGACATCCTCGGACTTCGGCCCGTGTTCCGCGAGATGGGCAAGAGGCTGGCGGCGCAAGGCTATGTCGTGCTGGTCGTGAACCCTTATTACCGCGCCAGGAAAGCGCCGGTGGTCGAGGGCGCGTTCGACTTCAACAGCAAGGACGACATGGCGAAAATCATGGCGTTCCGGCAGGGGCTGACCGACGCCATGGTCGATCGGGATTCCGCTGCGTACGTCACCTTCCTCGATGCCCAACCGCAGACCGACAAGCGCAAGAAGGCCGGGGTGCAGGGTTATTGCATGAGCGGCCCGATTTCTTTCCGGACTGCGGCAGCGCGGCCCGACCGGATCGGAGCGGTCGCGGCCTTCCATCCGGGAGCGCTGGTCACCGACAAGCCGTCCAGCTCGCACTTACTCATCCCGAAGAGCCGGGCGTCATACCTCGTGATCATCGCCAAGAATGACGCGGAGAAAATGCCCAAGGAGAAACCGGACCTGGATGCTGCTTTCAAGGCAGCGCGTAGGCCGGCCAAGGTTGAAATTTCCTCGGCAAATCACGGTTGGACCGTCGCCGGAAGCCAGACCTACGACGAGAAGGAAGCCGAGCGCGCCTGGGCGCAGCTACTGCCCTTCTACCGCGCCAACTTGCGCTGAGGGGCGGGCTCGAACCGCCATTGGGCTCCGCCAGCGCAAAGGACCCCGCGAAGGGTCGATTTATTGCCGCCGGAGAGGGCATCCAAAAGGGCGCTAACCTCACGTCCGCGCAGTTCACTCTCACCCTCGGTCGAGAGACCTAGGATTGCTCGGCGCACGACTCGACGGCGAATCTCCGGCGGACAGTCGGTTGGCCGATAAACGATCGCCCGATCGCTCTCAGTGACCGCGCGCCTCCACTCCTGATCGGCGGCCCATTCGAGCGCCGCCTCGGCGTCGGCCAGGTGATCCGCACTCCCCGCCACGCTTACTGGATCGAGCCAATCAGCGCCGGCTAGTGCCCGACGGATACGCACTCGCTCGAACTGCTCGTCATCGTTGCTCGGGTCCGACGCAGGTGACACGCCCGCTTCGTCGCAAACTCTCTCCAGCTCCGAGTGGTGCCAGCCGAGCAGCGGGCGAAGCAGCGGCAGGCCTCCCCCGGGCACACGCGCAGTCTTCCGCATTCCGGCGAGGCCTTTGACGCCCGCGCCGCGAGCGAGCCGCATCAGGAAGGTCTCGGCCTGATCGTCGAGGTGATGCGCCGTCACGATCGCTCCCAAGCCGCGCTCCTTCGCCCATTGGTTGAGCAACCGATACCGCTCGGCGCGCGAACGCTCCTGGAGGGCGGTTTGTGGCTTTTCGGTCCAGCTAGCGCTGAGGATCGCGTGAGGAACCCCGAGGCGGTCGCAAAGGGCGGCAACCATTTCCGCTTCGGCCCGACCTTCAGGTCGAAGCGCGTGATCCACAGTCGCGGCCTCGATTTGATTTGGCCGCGCTTCGCTCGCGAGAAGGAGCAGGGCGAGGCTGTCAGGCCCGCCGGAGACGGCGATGCCAATCCTGGATTCAGGGGAGACCAGGACGTCGAGGTCGCGCCTGAAACGATCGGCCGTTGACGATTGCATCCGTCACCCTGAAACTGTTTCAGGGTCCATCTACGGGAAGCTCGCGCCCGTCTCCACTATGGATGCTGAAACGAGTTCGGCACGACAGTTGGGTAATGTCAGCTGCAATTGGCCTTTGCCTTGGCGTCGGTCTCGAGGCTCTTGAGGTCGGGGCGGATCTTGGCGCCGTAAACCGCGTCCAACTCCCCATAGGCCTTGCACGCCTGTGCCGGCTGACCGAGCTGCATCAGCGCCTGGCCGAGATAATAGAGGCTGTCCGGCGCTCGCTCGCCGCCGGGATTGCCGCGGTAGTTGGCGAGCAATGCCGAGGCGGCGTCGCGCGGCTGGCCCTTGTCGAGCAGCGCGCGGCCGATGAGGTTGTTGGCGTAACTCACGCGCCGGTGCTTGGGGTAGGCCTTCACGAATGAGCGCAGCGAGCTGATCGCATCGTCATACTTGCCGGCTTCCCATAGGTGGAAGCCCTCGGTGTACGCGTCCTCGCCCGGATCGGTCGCCGGGGCCGCACTCGCTTCCTCAGTCATCTTCTGTGGAGCGGCCGCGGGGGGTTTCGGTTGCGGCGGCTTGCCTTTCGGCGACGTCGACGGGACGGTGACAGCTTCCTGCGACTGCGGCACTGCGGTTGCGGCCGCCGCCGCATCGTTCATCCGCTGCTCAAGCGCCTGGATGCGCTGGTCGTCGCTGGTCTTCAGCTGGTTGATGCCGGCTTCGAGATTGCGCAGGCGATTGCCGTTCTCCTCGCTCTGGCGAAGCATGTCGGCGAGCTGGCGCTCGAGCGCATCGAGCCGCTGGTCGAGGCTCATCACCGAGGATTGTGTCGCGGCGGGATCATCGGCGAAGCCGGCGGTGTCCGCGGGCTTGCCCTTGGGGAACACCCGGCGCTGCATTTCCTCGACCTGGCGTTCGAGGCGCTGGATGCGCTGCTCCGGACTCGGCGGCTGGCGCTGCGCGAGTGCGCTGGAAACGGGCACCAGCGCAATGGCCGCGCTGGCCGCGAGAGCGGTGATCGGACGCAAGATTTTCACTGGAAACTTCCCCACGCTTCAATTCGGATGCGACTGTGACTCGCCGCGCCTTGCCCGCGCATGAATCCTACTGGGCTGGAGCGGCGGGTTGCGGAGCCGGGGCCGGTGGCGGCGCGGCGGCAGCCTGCGCAGGCCCGCGCATCAGGTCCGGGCCCTTGAGGCTAACCTTCGATGCGACCTTGCCCGGCGGGCCGACGGGCGGAGCGACCGCTGAACCGACGTTGATCCTGAGCGCTTCCGGCTTGCCCGCCTTGAGCAGAGGGGCGGTAGCGGTCGGGGGCACGGCGTAGGTCTGGCCCGGCTGGAGCATGCCTTCGAACAAGGTCTTGCCCTGGTCGGTGACCTGAATCCATGCTGGCTCGACGGCGTTCAGAACGACCGCGCCCTGGGCATTGGCCGCGGGTGTGGCCGCCTGAGCCTGCTGCGGCGCGGGTGCGCTTGGCGTAGGAGTCGAAGCCGTCGCCGCGACCGGGTTCGAGGCGGGCTCTTCCTGAAGCGAGCGGCGATTGAGTACCGTCATCACGATGATGAGCAGGACGACGGCAACCACTGCCGAGAAGACCAGCCACTTCGGCATGGTCCGTGCCGGGTCCGCCGCCTCGATCACCTCCGACTGCGACGAGAAAAAGCGCTGGCCACCCATTTCCTCGCGGAGCTGATCGCCGATCTCGCTCCGGTCGAGCCCGACCGCCGAGGCATAGCTCTTGGCGAATCCGACAGTGTAAGTCGGGGCCGGAAGCTTTTCCCAATCAGCATCCTCGATGCTTTCGAGATGGCGCTGCGGAATTCGCGTCTGGGCGGCGATATCCTCGAGGCTGAGCTTCTTTTCCTCGCGCGCGGCCTTCAACCGCTCGCCGACCGTCGGGACGCTGGGCTCGACCAGCTCTTCGTCCAACAGTTCGTCATCAACCTCGCGTTTGGCCATGGCTTTCCTGTTTGGGGGCTGCTGCGGCGGTGTCAACCAATAGTGACCGAATGTCGTCGCGCCCAATCATTTAAGGCCTTGCGCATGTCCTTCGGGGGCTTGGCGAGCAGCTGGTCGAGCCGGGTTCGGATTGCGGACGCATCGAGCGAACGGACCATCGCTTTCACTGGCCCCACGCCCGCCGGAGTGATCGAGAAACTCTCTGCGCCGATCCCGACCAGCGCCATCGCTTCGAGCGGACGCCCGGCCATTTCGCCGCAGACGCGCGCCGGCACTCCGGCTTCGCGCGCAGCGTCGAGAACGCGCTTCAGGAAGCGAAGGATCGCGGGGCTCAGCCAGTCGTAGCGCTGTGCAAGCCGCGGATCGGAGCGGTCGGCGGCAAACAGGAACTGCGTCAGGTCATTGGTGCCGATCGACAGGAAATCCACGCGCGGAAGCAGCTGGTCGAGCATCTCGGCGAGACTGGGCACTTCGAGCATGGCGCCGAACTCGATTCGTTTGGGCAGCGCCCGCTTCGCTTTTCGAGTCCACTCGACCTGGACTTCGAATATCCGCCGCGCCTCCTCATATTCCCAGGGCTCTGACACCATCGGGAACATGACCCGAAGCACCTTGCCCGCCGAGGCCTCGATCAAGGCCCGCGCCTGCGCCTTCATCAGTGTTGTGCGATCGAGCGACAGGCGCAGCGCGCGCCAGCCCATCGCCGGATTCTCGGCATGCTCCTCGACCTCGTCGGTGAGATAGGGCAGCGCCTTGTCGCCGCCAATGTCCACGGTGCGGAAGATGACCGGCCGATCGCCGGCTGCTTCCAGAACCTTCGTGTAAAGTCGCTGCTGGCGATCGCGGCCGGGAAGAGTCGCGGAGACCAGGAACTGGAACTCGGTCCGGAACAACCCGATGCCGTCGGCCCCAGTCATGGGAAGCGACGCGGCGTCCTCGGCGAGGCCCGCGTTGACCATCACGCTAACCTTCACGCCGTCCTTCGTCTTCGCGGGAAGCGTGCGGGCGGCCGCAAATTCGGCGCGGCGCTTCTGGCTCAGCGCCATTCGGTGCTCGAAGCCGGTCATCAGCGGCCGCGTCGGGCGGACGATGACGCTGCCATTGTCGCCGTCTACGAGGATTGTCTCGCCTTCCTCGACGCTGTGGCGGATGTCGTGGAGGCGGCCGATCACCGGCACTCCGATCGCTCGCGCGACGATCACCATGTGCGAGGTCAGCGAGCCTTCCTCGAGCAGCACGCCTTTCAGGCGCCGGCGGTCATATTCGAGCAGCTCGGCCGGCCCGAGGTTGCGGGCCACAAGCACCGCGTCGTGCGTCAGACCGGTCTGCGCGGCGGTACCCATTCTTCCAGACACGATCCGCAACAGCCGGTTCGACAGGTCCTCAAGGTCGTGCATCCGTTCCTTGAGAAGCGGATCGTCGATTTCCTGCATCCGGGCGCGCGTGCGCTGCTGCACCCGCTCGATCGCCGCCTCGGCGGTGAGGCCGCTGTCGATCGCCGTGTTGATTCGCCGCGACCAGCCCTCGTCATAGGCGAACATGCGGTAGGTCTCGAGGATCTGCTGATGTTCGCCGGTCGTTCCGAACTCGGCCTCGGCGGTCATATTGTCGATCTGCTCGCGCATCTTGCGGAAGGCCGAGTAGACCCGGTCGCGTTCCGCCTCGATGTCCTCGGCCACCGTATGCTCGACGACAACGCGCGGCTCGTGGAAGACAGCGACTCCCTTCGCCATTCCGGCGACGAGCTTGAGGCCAGAGAGCCGCAGCGGCCCGGCGCTGCGAAGGCGGCTCCTTCGCGCCCCGTCGACCAGCCGGGCGCCGCCGATCATCTCGGAGAGAACCATCGCGACCGTCTGCAGCGCTTCAATCTCGACGTCCTCGTAACGTCGCGGCTCGGTGCTCTGAACGGCGAGCACGCCGATCGGGCTTTCGAGGCGGACGATGGGGACGCCGGCGAAGCTGTGAAACCGCTCCTCGCCGGTTTCGGGACGATAAGCGAAGGCGGGGTGCTCAGCCGCCTCGGCGAGGTTCAGGATCCGCGCGTCGGCCGCGATGGTGCCGACGAGACCCTCGCCCATCCTGAGGCGAGTGACGTGCACCGCTTCCTTGCGAAGCCCATGCGTCGCGAACAGCTCCAGGACATTGTCGCGCAGGAGATAGATCGAGCAGACGTCGCTGTTCATCGCCTCGGCGATGAGGTCGACGACGCGGTCGAGCTTTGACTGCGCCGAGCCGCGCTTGGCCATGATCTCGTGGAGACCGGTCAGGATCTCGCGAGCGGAAGCGGCGGCGGTGGAAGCCATTTCCCCGCGCTATCAGATGCGCGGTTACCGTGTCACGCGTGAGGAGGCTCAGCTTCGGCGCTGCGGCCCCGAGACGATGTGCGGCGTGACGACGATATAGAGGTCGCGCTTCGCCTGGCTGGTGTGCTCGGTGGTGAACAAGGCGCCGAGCAACGGGAGATCTCCGAGCAAGGGCAGCTTGCTCTTGTTGAGGATCCG
>DASTAU010000153.1:0-2984 GCA_035712425.1 Sphingomicrobium sp. | reverse complement strand
ACCTACGTGACGCGCTATCATCTCGCGCCGCGGTACCGGTATGTCTACCAGAACGGCTACATCTACCAGGTCGACCCGACCACCTACGCCGTCATGCGCATCCTGAACGCCTTCTAGGGCGCGACGGCCCTTGTAAGAAAGGCCGCCGGCTTCCCTCCCCGGCGGCCTTTTCATCAGGAAAATCGCCCGTTCCGAGCGAAATGAAGGATTGCGTCGGCGTGGCGGACGGAGGCGGGCACGGGCGATAAATCCATCGACTTCGTCAGCCATTCCCGCTGCACCGGCTCATATTCCGGCTGCAGCTCCGCAGCGCGGTCGAGCGCAGGGCCGACCTCCGAAATATCGTCGATCACCTGGCCGAAGTTCCAATGGGCGAAATGATCTTCGCCTCGCCACTTACGGTGGTCGAGATTGAGGAAAATGCAGGGCCGGGGGTTTCGGATGAACTCGTACACCTGGCTCGACGCGTCACCGATATAGATCGAGGAAGCACCGACGTAGCTCATGTCGATGGAATGTACGCTGCCCGGGTCGATGAGCACGTTCGGCGATGACGATTGTCCGAGCGGTTTCCCCTTGGTCAGCTTCACGTGCGGCGCGACGATGAAATTCCACGATTTCACGCGGGACATCTCGGCTATCACCTCCTCGTGATGCCCGAACCAGCTCGATACGGTGGGATCGAAGTGCGGGTTGTAGAAGGCGATGGGCATTCCGTCGGGAAACGGATCGTAGGGCGGAGAGATCGCCTCGAACTTGCAATAGCCGCAGACAGCGATCCGCTCCGCGGGCATGATGCCATATTCGATTACGCGTTGCCGGTCCTTCTCACCGTTCACGATCAGGCCGTCGAACTCCGCGGTCTTCCGGCGATATCCTCCGGAACGGTCCCCGGCGCCGTGGCGCATACGGACCATCGGTTTATCGAACGGCGTCCGATCCTTGAGAAATGTCGTGGTGGATTCGGTCGTGACGATGAGGTCATTCTGCTGGAACTTGCGCCAGTGTAGAAAGAGCGTGAGCCACCGCGGTGGCGGCGAGAAGAGCCCGTCGCGATGAAAACTGGGCGTCGGCAGGTAAACCAGGTTGAGCAGGCCATCGGGGTCATAGCCTTTGACGAACGCAAGGCCTGCCTTGCTGCTCGACAGGATTTCGACGCGCACGCCGTCACGGCGAGCCAGCTCCAGCGCAGCCGGAATCCAGTGAAGGAATTGGTGCGCCTGTGAGATGGCGACGAAACCGATACGAATCACAGTCGCTGACTAGAATCCCGGAATAATGGAGACAACCAAACGCGAAGCGCGCCAACCAGGTTGCCGGACTTCCTCGTCAGCGTTCACGTTGAGGAGTAAAGCGTCGTTCATCGTCCAACCGATAGGATGATCGTTATGAAACAGCTGATCTTGCTCGCGGGCGCCGCGGCGCTTGCTTTCGGGGGCACGGCAAGTGCGAAGCCGGGAAATGGCCACGGTTTGGGGCCGCACGGCAATGGCAACGGTCACGGGGCCCAGGGCTACGGGGTCGGCGGATGTCCTCCCGGACTCGCGAAGAAGGCGATCCCCTGCGTTCCGCCGGGCCAGGCCAAGAAGATGTATGGCATCGGCCAGCGACTACCCCTGGGCGGCGCGTTCAGCCCTTACTCCTACAATCGCATCCCGTACGACCTGCGCAGGCAATATGGCCTCGCCCCCAACGGGAGCTATTATTACGGCGACGGCTACCTTTACCGGGTCGATCCGCGAACGATGCTCGTCCGTCAGGTGATCAGCGCGCTTCTCTACCGCTGAGGCGGCCTTTTCTTATCCATGGGCGCCGTGCTAGCGGCGCTGCATGGCTGAGTTCACGCTTCCCAAGAACAGCAAGATCACCAGGGGCCGCGAGTGGAAGCCCGAAGAGGGCAAGAGGCTCAAGACCTTCAAAATCTACCGCTACGACCCGGACGGCACCGCCAATCCGCGCTTCGACAAATATGTGATCGACCTCGACAAGTGCGGGCCGATGGTCCTCGACGCGCTGATCAAGATCAAGAATGAGATCGACCCGACGCTGACCTTCCGCCGCTCGTGCCGCGAAGGGATTTGCGGATCGTGCGCAATGAACATGGAAGGGCGCAACAGCCTCGCCTGCACCACGGCCATCGAAGACTTGAAGGGCGAGGTGCAGATCACCCCGCTCCCGCACATGGAGGTGGTCAAGGACCTCGTTCCCGATCTGACCCACGTCTACGCCCAATATGCGCTGATTCAGCCGTGGCTGAAGACCTCGAGCCCCGCGCCTTCACGCGAGCGGCTTCAGTCGCCGGACGATCGCGCAAAGCTCGACGGCCTCTACGAGTGCATCCTGTGCTTCTGTTGCTCGACCAGCTGCCCCAGCTACTGGTGGAATTCGGACAAGTTCCTCGGCCCTGCCGTCCTGCTCCAGGCGTATCGCTGGATCGCCGATAGCCGGGATGAAGCGACCGGAGAGCGGCTGAACCAGCTCGAAGATCCGTATCGCCTCTATCGCTGCCACACGATCATGAACTGCGCGAACGTGTGTCCGAAGGGGCTGAGCCCGGCCAAGGCAATCGCCGAAACCAAGAAGCTCATCGCTGAACGCGCGGCATAAGATAAAACGGACGCCGCGATGAGCGACGAGCCCCAGCAACATGATTTGATGGAAGACGTCGGCGTGCCGACCGGGGCGACACCCGACGCGGACAACCCCGGCTGGTACAGCTGGGGCGATTTTCCGCGCGGAAGCTTCGCCGCGGCGACCGGGCGGCTGCTGTTCAAGCCCGATGGAAGCGGCCGAGCGATCTGCCGGATGTTCCCGACCGAGGAGCATATGAACATGGGCGGTTCGCTTCATGGCGGATCGGTGATGAGCTTCATCGACATGTCGATGTTCGCCGGCGGGCTGTGCGCCGGCATGGAGCGCGGGCATTATGTGACGCTCGACCTGACGACGCATTTCCTGGCGCGCGGGCGCCCGGGCTCGCCGCT
>DASTAU010000152.1:0-5048 GCA_035712425.1 Sphingomicrobium sp. | reverse complement strand
GCTCGATATCCTGGTCAACAATGCGGGCGAGCAGCATCCCGACAAGGACATCACCGACATCGACGAGAAGCAGCTCCGGCGGACGTTCCAGACCAACATCTTCGGCATGTTCTTCATGACCCAGGCCGCGCGGCCGCACCTCAAAGAAGGGTCGGCGATCATCAACTGCACGTCGGAGACGACCTACAAGGGTTCGCCCGACCTGCTGGATTATAGTTCTACCAAAGGCGCGATCCTCGGGTTCACGCGCTCGCTCGCCAAGAACCTCGTCAAGAAGGGTATCCGGGTGAACGGCGTCGCTCCCGGGCCGATCTGGACTCCGCTCAATCCGTCCGGCGGCCAGCCGAAGGAAGATTTGCCCGAATTTGGCAAGGACACGCCGATGGGCAGGCCGGGCCAACCCAACGAAGTTGCTCCCTGCTTCCTGTTCCTTGCCTGCGAGGACTCAAGCTACATGACTGGCCAGATCCTGCACCCTGACGGCGGAAGCACGACCTCCAGCTGACAAACTGGCCGATATTGTGCGCTACAAGTGTAGCGTATGTCCGGTTCCGGACATCGAGCGCTATTAACTTGGCGACCGCATATGGTGAAAATTACCAATGTGCGGTTCCGTGCGCCGGAGATTCAGCGTCAGTCGATACGCTTGCATTGAAAAACAACGATATTCTTAAATTGGCACGCCCCCTGCATTGTTATTGGCATCGGTCCAATGGTGGACCGCCAAGAGCAATTAAAGGGGTTACCAATGTTCACTTCGTTCACGACCGCCCGTGAGACTGCCACGGTTTTCGCCGGCGCGCTCATTACTGCGCTTCTGTTCGTTTCGGCCGCGACCTCGCTGCCGATCGCCTGAACCAGACGCAAAGGAAATGCAGATGAATGGACGTTTTCTGATTAACCGCGGCGACGCAAAGGTCATGGGCGTCGCCGCCGGTCTCGCTGATTATACCGGGGTCGACCCGACCATTATCCGCCTGGGCTTGATCGCGGCGACTTTGCTGACGGGCCCGGTGATGATCCTCTTCTACGTTCTCGCGGGGCTGCTCGCGCCACATCAATAGGCGCGAGCCGCTCTTTCCCGCCGCCAGCCTCCTTGCCATGATGGCGGCGTGGAATCCTCCGATCGCCACAATCTCCAGCGCTTCATCGACGCCCAGGATGGCGTGATAGAAACCGCGCTCGCGGAACTCCGCGCCGGCCGCAAGCAAAGCCACTGGATGTGGTTCGTCTTTCCGCAACTCGCCGGCCTTGGCCGCAGCTCGATGGCGCAATTCTACGGGATCGGTTCGATTGTCGAAGCGCGTGCCTACCTTGCCCACCCGTTGCTCGGCCAGCGCCTTCGCGACTGCGTCGAGGCGGTCGGCGCCTGGGCCGGCAAACGCACTCCGGACCAGATGCTAGGTCCGATCGATGCGATGAAGCTGAGATCCAGCCTGACCCTGTTCGATCGGGTCGCGCCGGGAAGTGTGTTCGAAGATACACTTGCCAGCTTGTTCGACGACAATCCTGACGACCGCACCCTCGCGCTTTTGAACGCCGAGGGCTAAGCGAGCCACGTACCCATTCGTCATTCGTCGAAGGGAGATGATTCCAATGCGCAAGCTTTTGTTCGCACTCGCCGCCACCAGCCTTCTCGCCGCGCCGGCCACCGCCGCGCTCAAGACGGGTGTCAAGGCGCCCGACTTCAACACGACCGGCGCAGTTGGCGGCAAGGAGTTCAAGCTTCATTTGGCCGACCAGCTGAAGAAGGGTCCGGTGGTCCTTTATTTCTTCCCCAAGGCGTTCACGAGCGGCTGCACCGCCGAAGCCCATGCATTCAGTGCGGCGATCGGCGACTTCAAGAAAGCCGGCGCGCAGGTGATCGGAATGTCCGGCGACGACCTCAAGACCTTGCACGACTTCTCGACCAGGGAATGCCGCAGCGCTTTCCCGGTCGCGACGGCGACTCCGGTCATCCAGAAGGAATATGACGTCGCCTGGGCTGCCCACCCGGGAATCACGACTCGCACGTCCTACGTGATCGACCGAAGCGGCAAGATCGTGATGGTCCATGACGACCTCGATTTCAGCCAGCATGTCGCAAAGACTCTCGCAGCGGTGCAGGCGCTCAAACATTAGTTCATGAACTTGCCATTCGCCGGACATGGCCCCGGCGATAATCCCCCGCGACCGCCTTCGGGCGCCAGATAAGGGGAAAGCTCATGAAGATCAGCACGACGATGATGGTCGGCGCGGCGCTCGTCGCGCTCGCCGGGTGCAACAAGAAGACCGTCGAAAACAATGCCGCGGCACAGGTCGAGGCGAATGCGGAGAACAGCGCCGAGAACGTCACGGCCGCGGCCAGCAACGAAGCCGCCAACATCATGAACACCGCCGAGAACAAGGCGTCCGCGGTGAAGAATGCCGGCGAAAACGAAGCTTCGGCGATCAAGAATGCCGGCGAAAACAAGGCTGCCGCGATGACCAACAGCAGCAAGGCGGCCGAGAACAAGAGCAAGTAGCTTCGGCTCGGCGGAAGGGGCGCTGCGCAATCGGCGCCCTTTTCAAACCAGGGCCTACTTCGCCGGCCGCAGCGTTTCGACGAGCCGGTTACGATTCCAGAGCTCGCAGACCATCGGAAGCTTCATCGCCCGCGCCTTGGCCAGCGCGTCTTCGTCGTCGCTGGCTTCGATCTCATGGGCCTTCGTGAATCGGCCCTTATCGTCCAAACAATAGAGCCTGTATTCGGACATTTACGCCACCCCCGAAACGCCGCGTTAGGACAGTTTCGGGGGCGGAATAAAATAACCCAGGTTAATTGCGAAGATAAGTTGCGGGCGATTAGCGAACCTGGACCCGCACATAGGGGCGGAGGGCCGATCGATAGATGGGTGCGTAGCGCAGCCTTACTGCGTTGATGTCGCGTCGATTGCCACGGAGATCGACGGCTCGAGTGCAAGTCCCCGCGCGAAGCACTGCGCGCGTGTTGACGTTCTGGCGCCCGCCATTCTGGAAGCGGATGTCAAAGTCGCGCAGGTGGAGCGGCTGGTTGATCGCGCAGACCCGGATGCGGCGCTCGCGGACGTGGCCGCGCATGTGGATGATGTCGGTGTCGCGGCCGTCGACGCGGGTGTAGGCGACGGTGCGCCAGCCGCGCTCCGTCCAGCGCCCATATTGTGCCGAGGCCGGAGTAACCGCGACCAAAGTTGCGGCGGCGGTCGCGGCGGCAAGAATCATCGTCCGTTTCATGTTGGTTCCTTCGTGCATTGATGTTCCCCGAGAACCAACCCGCCAACCGCCAAAAGGGTTGTCGGTTCATCGACACTAACGGCTCGCCTCGGCGTAAGTGAACGCCAGCGAAACGAGCCGCCTGCCTCAGGCTCCGCAGACGTCCAGGCCCCCCAGCGACGACAGGCGCGTGGGCTCGTACGACATTCCGATCGTGACGGTTTGGGTCCCGCAGCGCCGGAGCTGGAAGCGGACCTTGCGCGCCCGGAAGTCGAGCGACACCTTGCGGAAGGTCTCGAGGATATCGGTTCCAATCAGGAGCGAGGGCTGGTCGCTGAGCCCGAACACCCTGAACGGCGGTACGTCGGCAAAGGCGATCGGAACGTCGTGCAGAACCACCGGACCAAGTCGCAGCTCATCGATTGTCGCGAGCTCGATATCCACGCTCTTTCCAGTCACGCCGATCATGGAAACTTTCGTCGCGTCCTTGTCGACCCGCTTGCCGAAGAGCTTTTCGCGAAGGGCCATGTTGCCGATCGTGACTTCCGAACCGGTATCGATCACCGCATCAAGCGGAAGGCCCGCGGCGGTGACATGAGTAAGGATCAGCTGCCCGCGCTGCCGGCGCGCGGTGATCACGATCTCGTCGGCATAATGTTTCTCGGGCCTTCGGGCGTCCTCGACCTTGATCACCTTGGTGTCGAAATCCATCATCAGGCGCTGGTGAACGAGCGCATCGATCCCGATCATTCCATCGCCGCCCAGATCCTGTTCGCGAAGCGCGGGAACTTGCAGATCCCTGATCGTGCTTGGGCCAAGGGTCAGCTCGCTGACTTTCACCCGGTCGACGATGGCCTGCTCGGTCATCCCGTTGAGGATTACGGGACTTGCCAACGGCAGCTGCAGGTCCCGCGCCACGCGCAGCCCAACGACCGAGGTGTCGGCCCCACTGTCGACCACGAAATGGTAAGGGCCGCGTCCATTGACGCGCACTTCGACGCTCATCCGCGTTTCGACCTTCCTGGCGTCGATATCGTCACCGCCGATCGCGAGCTTGTTGTCGATCTGCGCTGGAGGCAGCGGAAGCATGGGCCCCGCGCCCGGCGGAGCGGGCTTCGGTTTGCTGATGCGGGGCGCTTGCGCCAGCGTTTGCGTTTGGGCGTGAGCCGCGACGGCCCCGGTGACGGCCAGGAGTGCGAGAAACGCTGCGAGGGCCGGACCCGAACGAGGCAAGGCTTTTCTCCTCAAGAAGGGCGCATGCTACGCGCCGCGCAAGGCTCGCGCCATCCGAAATAGATGGCGGGTTCGTGGGTTCGACGGGCGGATGCGTTCAATAGTCCAAGGCGCGTCGCTGTTCGTTCGGCCGATTGCGAACTATCAGTCGGGACGCCGCAAGGGGGATACAGATGACCGCCGAAGAGCTGATCCGAACTCTCGACCTCGCGCCGCACCCGGAAGGCGGATGGTATCGGGAGACCTACCGTTCGGCGGCCGGGCCCGGCGAGCGTGGAGCGGCGACCGCGGTCTATTATGTCATTCAGCCCGGGCAACATTCGCACTGGAACCGGGTCGACGCGGACGAAATGTGGTTGTGGCACTCGGGCGACGCGCTCGACCTGATGATCGCCGAGAGCGATGACGGGCCGGCACGAACGCTTCGGCTGGGTGGAGCGGTCGAAAAGGGCGAGCAGCCGCAGGTCGTCATCCCCAAGGGTCAGTGGCAATCCGCTTCGCCGATCGACGGCGGCGACGCAGGTTTCACCTTCCTTTCGTGCATCGTCGCGCCCGCGTTCGAGTTCGACGGATATGAGCTGGCTGAACCGGGCTGGTCGCCGGGA
>DASTAU010000151.1:0-5097 GCA_035712425.1 Sphingomicrobium sp. | reverse complement strand
TGGCGGGCGGAATGTAGAGCTTGTCGCCGGCTTTCACGCCGAACGCCGGGTACCAGCCATCGATGTTCCGGACGACCCCGTTGACCCGATATTTGCGCCAGCTGTGCGGATCGCTGGTCGTCAGGTTGCGGATGAACTCGGGCGAGGCCTTGCCCGCCCACGCCTGCGCCCAGCCGAGGAACACGCGCTGATCGCCTGAGAAGCCGTCGATGACCGGCGCTTTCCTGCCCTTTAGCGAGGCGTGATAGGCATCCAGCGCCATCGTCAGCCCGCCGAGGTCGGCGATATTTTCTCCCATGGTCAGCCCGGGCTTGATGTGGACGCCCGGCACCGGCTCGAACTTCGCATATTGGGCGCCGAGGATTGCGGCTCGCCGCTTGAATTCGGCGGCATCCTTCGCAGTCCACCAGTCCCTCAGCGCGCCGGATGCATCGATCGAGCGGCCCTGGTCGTCGAAGCCGTGAGTCAGCTCATGTCCGATGACCGCTCCTACCGCGCCATAATTATAGGCCGGGTCGGCGTTCGGATCGAAGATCGGCGCCTGGAGAATGCCGGCGGGGAAGACGATATCGCGCAGCGAGCCGTTGTAGGCGTCGTTGGTTTGCGGGGTCATCTGCCAGTCGCCCTTGTCGACCGGTCCCTTGCTGCGGTTGACATAGAAGGCCCAGTCCGCGGCAGCGGCCCGGCGGACATTGCCGAGAAGGTCGTCGCGGCGGATGACGACGTTCGAATAATCCCGCCACTTGTCGGGATAGCCAACCTTGATCGTGTAGGTGTCGAGCTTCTTCAGCGCTTCCTTCTTTGTCGCCGGGCCCATCCAGTCGAGCGTCTGGAGCCGGTGCCGGAACGCGGCCTTGATGTTGCCGACGAGCGCCTCGATCCGGACCTTGGTCGATGCTGGAAAATAGCGTTCGGCATAGAGTCGTCCGACGCCCCAGCTGAGCGTTCCAAAGCAGCTACCCGGATCGGCGCCGCAATCGTCGCCGCCTACGGCCCGTTTCGCGCGCTTCCAGCGCGGCGCCTGCTCGGCCTGGCCCTGGAGAATTTTGTCGCGGAAATCGAAATGCGCATCCGCAAATGCTTTCGAAAGGTCGGGCGCGGCCAAATCGGCGACCCGGAACGCCATCCACGCCTTGAGGGTGTCCAGCGGCGTAGAGGCGATCACCTCCGCGAGTTTCGGAAAGGCCGTGTTTGTCGTCGCGATGAAGCGGTCCCGGTCGCCGACCTCCGCGCCATCGAGGAATGGCTGCCAGGGGAAGCGCGGCGCTAGCGCCTGCAGCTCAGCCTTGCTGACGGGATTGTACTGGATCGTCAGATCGCGCTGCTTCACCTTGTCCCAGCTCGCTTCGGCAAGGGCGGTCTCAAGCGCGATAATGCGCTGGGATGCGCCCGCGGGATCCGGCCAATTGAGCAGGGTAAGCAGCCTTTCGGCGTAAGCGCGGTAGCCGTCACGCTCCTTCGCGAAATTGGGCTTGAGATAATAATCGCGGTCGGGAAGGCCGAGGCCGCTCTGGCTGAGGTAGATGGCGTAGGCGTCGGTCTTCTTGACGTCGAGGTCGATGCCGACGCTGAACGGAGCGGGATAGGCATCCACCGTCGTTTGCCCCATCAGCCGGGCAAGCGCGGGCAGATCGGGCGCCGCGCGGATAGCATCAATCTCCGACGCAATGGGCGTCGCGCCAAGACGTTCGATCGCCGGCTCGTCCATGAACGAGGCGTAAAAAGCGCCGACCTTGCCCTTGAGGTCGGTCGGCTGCTCAGGGACATTGGCGGCTGCTTCCTCGAGCAATGCCTTGAGTTGCTGATCGGTGCGATCGGTCATCTCATAGCGGCGCGAGGCAATCGGGCGGTCCGTCGGAATGGCGGTGCGAGCGAGATACTTCCCATTCGCGAACTGAAAAAAGTCGTCTCCAGGCTTCGTCGAGCGATCGATCGCGGTGAGGTCGAAGCCATCCGGCGGAAGGACCGGCGCCGTCGGCTGGGCCAGCGCCGCCGAGGCGCCAAGAGCGGATGCAAGCAGGAATGCGGAAATTCTGATCATCGAAATACCCCCCCACGCAATCAGCGGCGCTGTTGCACTAAGCGAGGGACGGAGACCGCGAAAGGGGATGATCGATCAATGGTCGAACGGCGGAACGCCCGCGCTTCCCTTGCGCCGTCGGATAGCTATAAGCCGCGCCTCTCCCCCGCACATGCGGGCACGCCTGCTGGGGCGTCGCCAAGTGGTAAGGCACCGGTTTTTGGTACCGGCATTCGCAGGTTCGAATCCTGCCGCCCCAGCCAATACCTAGCTAGTCGGGCCACGGCTGCCTCAAAGGTGGGTGGTCATGCCTTCCGGAGGCGGGGGCCCCAAAGCACCGGCGCATAGGCAATCAGGAACAGCAGGAAGGCTGCTCCCCAGGCAAGGCCGGCAATCTCTATTCCGACATTGTAGTCGATCAGCCGCAGCGCCGCGGTCACGCGCAGAACGGCGCCCGAGGTTACCAACAGATAGATGACCACGGTCGCGCCATTCGCCTTCAGTTCGCGCGCGGTATGGCCGAGGCTGGCGCGGGTCATCACCGCGAGAATCATGGTCGCCATCGCTCCGGCGGTCAAAGCGTGAATGGCGGCGCTCTGTGGAACCAAGCCGGTCAAGCTCAGGCCGAGAAGACCAAGGCCGATCGGAACCCAGACGTAACCGACGTGGAGGACAAGGACGAGAGGATCGGAAAACGTGCGATAGCCCCTCCATCGCATCCAGCGCGCGGCTTGCAGTGCCGCGGCGGCGAGCAGAACGAAGCCGATCGGGGTTTCGGCCGGCCCCAGGAGCCAAGCGAGAAGCGCGACGGCGGTGGCGCCGATCACGAACCGATCGAATTTGCCGGGCTGGGTCGGCAGGCCGGTCTTGATGCCCTGTTTCACCATCCAGTTGCGCGTGAACGACGGAATGATGCGTCCGCCGATCACCGAGATCAGCATGACGATGATGGCAATGGCGAGTTGCCAGCCAAGGTCGCTGAACGGGATGACTCCGCTGGTCGCCAGATAGTCGACGGCGTCCGTTACTCCGAACAACATGATCATTCCGACTACCGGAAGATTGCGATTGTTCGCTTCGAGCACTTCCCGCGCCGCGACAAAGCCGAGGACGAAGAAGAAACCGACGTCGAGAGCGGCTGCGAGCCACAGGCCAGTGATTCCGGAGAAGAGCAGCGCGACCCGCGCCACCGCCCAAAGCCCGAACAGGCCGGCGAGCGGCCAGCCCGCTATCGGAAGACGGCCGGTCCAGTTCGGCACGGCCGTCAGGATGAATCCGCTGATGACCGCGCCGACGAACCCGAACAACATTTCGTGGCGGTGCCAGGCAAGCGGCTCAAGGGCACTCGGCAGCGTGACCGCTCCAGCGAACGAGCAAATCCACAGCGCAAGCGCGATGACCGCCCAGGCCGCGCCGCCGAAGAAGAAAGGGCGGAAGCCACCACGGAAGAAGGGATAGGAGGAGGCTTCGCGCCGCCGCCGCAGAGCGAGCATCTGTTCGCCGCGAGTCACGACGCCGTCGCTCATCGGAGTCATAGTGCTGGTTTCTGTCATGATCGCGACTGGCCTCGAACCGCGGCCAATGGGCCGCTCCGGGAGCGGTGTGCTCCGGAATCGAGGCTCAATTGAACTGGTCGGCTGACGAATGGCAACAGTGCACCATGAGAAGCGACCCACAGCCCGCTAAGGGCCTGCGGGTCCGGGGTTAGAAAACCGCGAGAAGCTGTCCCGCGTGCACGAGAAATCGGCGAAAGAGAGGCCGGTGCATGGACTCTAGGTAGATGATCGAGCGGCGCTTTCAAGTCTTGCGAGATGTCTGTTTTCCCGCTGCCTTGACCCCGTGCAAACCGGTCCCATATCGGTCGTACGATGTTCAGATGGTCTCACCTCGGACAGCCTGAGCTACATTCGGGTAGCAGCACGGCACGGCTCTAACGCCCTAAGCGGCTCGACCCTTTGCGGTCGGGCGAATGCTTAGGGCCGCCGCAATGAGCAGCGCCTCGCTTCGAGCGAGCGCGACTTCCTCATCAAGTCAGTGAGCAACGGCAAGCGCAACTAGAGAGGCGCGTGCGGCTGCTCGCCGAGAGCAGAGTCCAATCATCATGCAACGCTTTACTGTCGAGTACGACCGCCGAACGGTCGGCATCGCCGTCCGCGTCCCCGGCGGTTTCATGTTCTACGCATCCGACGATGACTTCGATCAGATGGATGGCCAGCTGTTTCCACGCGCACGCGCTATCGAGCGTCACCTGAAAAGGATGGCCCGGCACCGGCGGCCGGCAAGGCCGTCAATTCAGCGGGGGCCTTCTCTCGCCTGACGCGCGCGACGAGTCCCTCCTTCCAATCAAATCATTTGGATATGCAACATGAGCTATCACGATCCACATCACACCGGGAAGATTGTCGCAACGACGCGTGTGAACAGCGGCCGCGTGGCGCAGTTGGTAAGCCGCTATCCGGGCGTCACGCAAAATGAAGCCAGGGAAATTGCCACATTCCTGCGCACCGATCGGCAGCTCCTGGCCGGCGATGCCCGCAGCGGGTCGAAGCCGGACTCGCTCGTAGAGAAGCACCGCACGAAATCCTCGGCGAACTGGCGCAACGACAGCATCGCAATCGCCGCGGCGTTCGGCGTGATGCTTATCACCGCGTGGCTGATCTGGGGCGCGTTGGCGGAGGCGGTCCTGGCTGTCGCGGAAACGGCCTGAGCGCGGCAAACTCGAACAATATCGTTTTCAATAGGAGTTTAGACATGATCAACTTTCCGTGCGGCCATGAGCGCCCACCGATCCATCTTCTGGCGTCAGAATCGGACCTTGTCGCAAGCCTCGCGCTACAGTCGGAGCGAAGTCAGCCGCTCGTTGCCGCGATGCTGCTGGAGGAAATAGAACGCGCCGAACTTCACGATCCAGAGAGCATGCCGCCAAACCATGCGCGGCTGAACTCGCATGTTCAGTTTCTCGATGAGAAGACGGCTCAGGTCCGCGACGTACAGCTCGTGCTACCGTCTGACGCGAACATCGCCGAAGGCCGGATTTCGATCCTGACCCCGATGGGCGCGGCGCTTTACGGCCTGGC
>DASTAU010000150.1:0-3523 GCA_035712425.1 Sphingomicrobium sp. | reverse complement strand
ACGAGGCCGGGCGGTGGCCCGATGGCACGCCGTTCTATGCCATGAAGCTGGTCGCTGGACGCCCGCTGCGCGATCTGATCGCCGAGCGCCGCACGATCGACGAGCGCATCGCCCTGCTCCATCACGTGATCGCGGTCGCCGATGCGATCGCATACGCCCACGGCCGCAACATCATTCACCGCGACCTCAAGCCGTCCAACGTCATCGTCGGCGACTTCGGTGAAACCGTCGTCATCGACTGGGGCCTGGCCAAGGACCTGGCCGCGGCCGAGCCCGCCTTCGAAGGCGGTCCGTTCCGTGACAACCGCGACGATGGCCTGACCTCCGTCGGCACCATCCTAGGTACCCCAGCGTACATGGCGCCCGAGCAGGGCCGCGGCGAACACGTAGACCAACGCGCCGACGTCTATGCCATCGGCGCCATGCTCTGGTGTAGCGGCTCGCGCTGTGCGCGGCGGATCGTCTCGGATTGGCGTCGGCGGAGCTCGAGTTCATTGCGCCGATCTGAGCGGGGAACGACGTGCGGTCGCAGCGACAGCGTGAGATCGGGGCCGGACGGTCGTTCCGTTCCCGCCTTCTCTAGAGCCGGCCAAATAATCGCCATTCCGTGAATCAGCTCGTGGGTTTGGATCGCGAACAGCCATGCCGTTCGCCATTTGTTGCCCAGTTGCGCTCGGCGATTTGATCGCCGAGGTGATCGAAATAATCCAGGAAATCGTAGCCAGCCACTCTGGTCTTCTGCTGTAACCGATCGAAATCGATCTGGTTTCAGTTCGGCCTTAGCCACGCGTCATCGGGTTTACCTCGACAGCGAGCCCGCGCTCACGTGTGCCCCGCTTGTCGCTAGGTGCTGACGGTTGCGCGTTCGCCCAACGAGATCTCGGCGAACCTTCTTGACAGCGGATCCCGAGAGGATCAGGGTCGCCGACATCTTGCACCGAATACGGTGAAAGAGAGGTGGACATGGCGAAGCGTGAAGCACTGCTCCTCCGGCGTCATCGTGTCCTGGCCGACCTGCCTGACCTGACGGAGATCCTGAGAGGCAGCCTCCGGCGGCGATTCATCCGGTGCGGCAAGGCTGGCTGCCACTGCCAGCGCGGGCGAGGACACGGACCAGTCGTGTACCTGAGTACGAGCGACGCGGACGGGCAGACCCGTCAGATCACGATCACTGCGGACGCCTATGAACTCGCGAAGCGGTATGTCGAGAACTACCAGCGCGTGCGGCGTGCACTGGACCAGGTGTGCTCGGTCAACCGCGACCTGTTACAGCAGCGGCTGGTCCCGCCCGAGCCTGCGTCGTCATCAAACGCCAAGCGCCGGAGACGGAGCAAGAGCAGCACATAGTCATGGCGCGCTTCCTGGTGCCGCAGCGGTCGAGGATCGTCCGCTGGCGAGGCGCACTGGATGGCTTGCTACCCGACAATCATCTCGCGCGCTTCATTTGGCAGGTCCTGACGTCGATCGACTTCGGCGATCTCGAGGCGACGTATCCCTCCATCGCGGGCGGTCCCGGCCGCTCACCGTTTCATCCGAGGGTGCTGGTAGCCCTCTGGACCTACGCGATGACGCAGGGGATGGAGGAAGCCGCCACCATCGCCGAAGCGTGCCACCTCCGCGACGACTTCCGCTGGCTCGCAGGCGGTCTCTGCCCGAGTGATCAGACGATGCTGAACCTCCTGACGAGGGCACAAGATCGGCTCCTATCAATCTGGGAACAGCTACTGCGCGCGATGCACGAAGCCGGTCACGTCGACCTGAGTGCGGTCGCAGAAGACGGTACGAAACTGCGCGCCAACGCAAGCCACGCGTCTTTTCACAGCGCCGACGAGATCACGGATATTGTCAAGCAGCTCCGCGGAGAGCTCGAGGAGCGGATGGCCCAAGCGACCACGGGTCCGGATCGTCCGGAGAACAGGCGGGCCGGCGCAGCCATCGCCGGGCTTCGTTGCCGGCTGGCAAGGGCTGAACGAGCCGCCGCGGAGCTTCAGGAGCGCGAGCAGCGTCGATCCTCGAAAGGCTCCCACGGAGCATCACCGCCGCCGAGCGCAGCGCCCGCGCTGTCGTCGCCAGACAACCCACCACAGCGCTTTCGTAGCGCAGACTTTCGACGCGACGCCGAGCGTGAGCTGATGATTTGTCCTGCCCAACAAGAGCTTCACCTCATTGGCATCTACCCGACGGAGAATGGTCGGAGTCGTTACCGCCTCTATGGGCGGTCGGATTGCAGCGGCTGCGCCGTCAAGGTGCGTTGTACCAATGCCAAGGGGCGACGGCTGAAGGTATTGATCGAGGAGGTGGAGGCGCCGAGGACGCCGCCGCTCAACGTCACTGCAGTGGATCCACCGCCCACCGACGCCACCGTGCCGAACGACTTGTCGGCCGCGATCTCGAAGACGGTACCCATCGGTCGGGATGATCGGCTCGGACCCGAGGAGCGAGCGCGACCGCAGGTCGGTGCTCAGGCGTCGATCACCGAGCCCGATGCGCTGATGATGCTCGCGACCTCCGAGAAACGGTGGGAGCCGTCGTACAATGCCGATATAACGGTCACGAGGCACGGCGTAATTGTCAGCCAGTTCCTGACGAAGCGACCGACTGACTACCATCACTTCGAGCCAGCTCTCGCGGCGGTCTGCTCGACGCTGAAGCCGCCGCAGAGCTGGGTCGGCGACGGTCACTACAAGACGCACGCGAACCTCGTTGCCGCAGCGAAGGCCGGCGTCGTGTTTTACGCAGGCTCAGCGTCCGCGGCTGCCAGGAGTGAAGACGCGCCGGCGCCGACTGAGAGCACCATGCCAACGATGGCACCGACCACCTTCGCGAGCTCGCCGGTAACCGACGACGCGAAGACCAAGGTCGCTTCGTTCCGCGGAGCCGACTTTCGACTCGACGTCGAGCGCGATCTCCTGGTCTGCCCCGCCGGGGAGGAGCTTCACTTTCTGGGCGCATACCCGACGGAGAATCGGCAACGCCTCTATCGTCTCTACGCCCGGTCCAACTGTGGAACCTGCCTCCTCAAGGCCCGCTGCACCGAAGCGAAGGGCCGCCGGGTCAAGATCTTTGCCGACCCGCCTGCGCTCCCGCCCCGCGAGCAAGGCGCGAACTCCGCTACCGAGAACGCCGGCGATGCGCCCCCCGATCCGGGCTCGACACCCACCCTTGACGTGCTCATCCGCGAGCACGAGACGCGGATGAACGACATCGGACCGAACGTCATGCGCTTCCGTGGCCAGACCGTCGAGCCTGTCAACGGCCAGCTCAAACAGCATGGCCTCGGGCGCCTGCATGTCCATGGGCTAGCTCGCTCCAGCGTCGTGCTCGCCCTCGGATGCATGGCCCACAACCTGATGAAGTGGAAAGCCAGGGAGGCAGCGCGTGCGATGAGACTGGCGGCATAGCGCGCCGAGGGCGCGAGGTCAGCTGGCTCCCGGGGGCTCTCGGCGCGCGCGCATCGCCGCGAGCGTCGTCGCCGCCGCCGGTGTTTACGCAGCAGTGACGGCATCGATTGTTTGGCCGGCTC
>DASTAU010000149.1:0-6420 GCA_035712425.1 Sphingomicrobium sp. | reverse complement strand
CATACCATGCTGAATTGGACGCGCCGAGGGCAGGGGGGATCATGTTGCGTTTCATTGGGTTGCTGGCGAGCGCGGCTGCGCTCGTGTCGCCGTCTTCGGCTGCCGCCGCCGACCATTCTCTGGCAGACGATGCCAAAGCTTTTGGAGCCCTTCAGGGGGTTCGGTCCGTGGCGATTTCGCCGAGCGGTAAGGAATTGCTGTACATCGCGGCGGTCCCGAGCCGAACTTCGGTACTTCGCGTCGTCGATCTCGCGACCAAGGGGATCAAAGACGTCGCCAAGTCCGACGGAGACCCGGAGACCTTATATTGGTGCGAGTTTGGATCGGACACCGAGCTCGTATGCAAATTCGGAGGGGAGACCAGGGTTGGCGGCGACATTGCTGGCTTCAGTCGCGTGGTGGCGGTGCCGCTCGATGGCGGCAAGGTGAAGGAGCTCGGTCAGGCCGCCAATTATTATCTTCCCGTCGGTCGCCAGTATGACGGCGATATCCTCGACTGGCTTCCGCAAAGCCCTGGCTCGGTCCTCATGCAGCGGACCTATATCGGCGAGAACGTTCGTCCCGGCTCGCATCTCGGCGATACTCGCGAGGGAATGGGAGTTGATCGGGTAGACCTGGCGACCTTGAAGTCGGTGGCGGTCGAACTGCCCCGGCGCGAAGCGAACGACTACCTCACCGATGGGCTGGGTAATGTTCGGGTCATGACCAGTGAGGAAACGGCCGATCAGGACTTGACCGGCCTTATCCATTTCAAGTTCCGAAAAACTGGATCGAAAGATTGGGAGCCGCTTGCGCAATATGACGTGCGAACGAAAAGCGGTGATATTCCGATCGCCGTCGAAGCACAGTCCGACTCTGCTTTCGTTCTCCAGAAGCTGAATGGCCGCGACGCGCTGTATCGCTACAAACTGGACGGCAGCGGCGCGTCGACGCTGGTTGCCTCCAATCCGCAGGTGGACATCGACAATGTGGTTCGGATCGGCCGCGGTCAGCGCATCATCGGCTATACCTATGCGACCGAAGGCCGCGAGGTTGTCTATTTCGATCCCGAATTCCAAAAGCTTTCCGCCGCATTGAGTGGCGCGCTTGCGGGACATCCCGCCGTGACCTTCGAAGGGGCGAGCGGCGACGGGAACAAGATTGTCGTTCTCGCCAGCAGCGACACCAATCCCGGCACTTTCTACCTGTTCGACAAGACGACGAAGCATCTCGACGAGATTGCGCCGGTCCGTCCTGAGCTTGAAGGGCGGTCGTTGGCGGAGGTTCGGCCGGTTCGCATTCCAGCGAGCGACGGGGTCGAGATTCCGGGTTATTTGACGCTTCCGCCGGGAAGCGCGGGCAAGAACCTCCCGGCGGTGGTTCTTCCGCATGGAGGCCCTGGCGCGCGCGACGAGTGGGGATTCGACTGGCTCGCCCAATTCCTCGCGGCACGGGGCTACGCCGTGATTCAGCCAAATTTCCGGGGCTCGACTGGCTATGGCGAGCAATGGGAAGGCGCGAACGGGTTCAAGGATTGGGAAAAGGCGATGGCCGACGTGGCGGCGTCAGCTCACTACCTCTCCAATCAGGGAATCGCCGATCCCAAGCGCATCGCAATCCTCGGCTGGTCTTACGGCGGCTATGCCGCGCTTCAGTCAGCGGTCGTCTATCCCGACCTGTACAAAGCCGTGGTCGCGATTGCCCCGGTGACCGACCTGGCGCTCCTCAAGACTCAGGCCGAGAACTTCGTCAACTGGAAGCTGGTCGCCAACCAGGTTGGGACCGGCCCGAACCTGGAGGCGGGCTCACCCGCCCGTCACGCCGATGCCATCAAGGCACCGGTCTTGCTCGTCCACGGCGACCTCGACGGGACGGTCGGCATTGCGCACAGCGACAAGATGCTCGATGCGCTCCACGCAAAGGGCAAGACGGCCGACCTCCTGACCTTCAAGGGTCTTGACCATCAGCTGTCCGACAGCAACGCCCGGACCGAGATGCTGACGCGGATCGGCGAATTCCTGGACTCGGCTATCGGGCATTGAGGGCGCGCGGGCATTGGCGTAATTATCAGGCACACCGAAAGCAAAGTGCCGGAGGCCGGAGATGGGTGGTGTGCTGAGTCTCGCTCTCTTGCTCGCGCTGTCCACAGCGCCGACGGTCGACACTCCAAAGCAACAGTCGCCGAAGGACGATGGCGACAGGGTCGTCTGTCGACTGATTACCGAGGCGGGGTCAAGAATCCCGTTCCGCGTCTGCAGGACCCAGGCCGAATGGGATGGTATGGCGAAACAGAATCAGGACGATTGGACGAGTTCGCGAAACGCGCGGACGGTGGGCTGCAACCAACCGAACTGCCTGTAATCGCGACGATCGCCCAAACGAAACGCCGAGAACGCCGACCAGCTCTGCAGATTAGCGGGAGTAGAACTCGATCACGAGGTTCGGCTCCATCCGCACCGGATAGGGCACTTCGTCAAGCTTCGGCACGCGGGTGAACGTGACCTTCGAGGTGCCGTCCGGAACCACGTAATCGGGGATGTCGCGTTCGGCGAGGCTCTGGGCCTCAATCACCAGCGCCATCTCCTGGGCCTTGGAACCGAGCTCGACCACGTCGTTCACGTCCACCTTGCGCGAGGCTATATTGCACTTCACGCCGTTGACGCGGATGTGGCCGTGGCTGACCAGCTGGCGGGCGGCCCAGATCGTCGGCGCAAACTTCGCGCGATAAACGACCATGTCGAGACGGCGCTCGAGCAGGCCGATGAGGTTCTGCGAAGCGTCGCCCTTCATCGCGGTCGCCTGAGTGTAGTTCTTCTTGAACTGCTTCTCGGTGATGTCGCCGTAATAGCCCTTCAGCTTCTGCTTGGCGCGAAGCTGGATGCCATAGTCGCTGAGCTTGCCCTTGCGGCGCTGGCCGTGCTGGCCGGGGCCATATTCGCGGCGGTTGACCGGGCTCTTGGGACGTCCGAAGACGTTCTCGCCCATGCGGCGGTCAAGCTTGTATTTGGCGCTGGTGCGCTTCGTCACGTCACATTCTCCAATTTGCTTTCAGTTCCTGTCGCTACCCCTTCTTAATCCGAAAAGTGGAATCCACTTTTCGGGAAGGGCTAGTGTGCCCGGACCGCACCGCCAATCCATTCGACTGGCGCGATCGCCGCTTCACCGGGCATGCGGGATCAATTGCGAGCGGCGCAGATGGCCGCTCGAGAGCTTCAGGTCAAGTCCGGGCTATTCCGGGTTGATCGCGCCGGCGCCGCGACGGGTCCGCGCGCTGTTCAAATCGTCCTGGGTCTCTTTCGCCAACTGAGCCCATTCATCCGGGGACTTGCACACCCGCTCCGGAATCCTCGAGCCGGGCTCGGTGATGTTCCGGCATTCCATCTTGATCGCAGGCTTCTGATTTGACGCCGGTGCCGGGTTTGGCTGGGCCGACTGGGCCGCTGAAAGCAGCAACAAAGTGACGAACATCGAATTTCCCTCCGGCTGGCGATCAAAATTGACGCAGCCATCCCAGCCACGAGCTTAAAGGCTCAGTGGGCATCGAGCAACGCGACTTTGGTCAAGTCTATCTGGGTGGGCGAACCGCAAGCCCCGGGACGTTTCCTGCCGACGGGTAACCCGTCACCAGGCCTCCCTCTCCCAGCGACGGCCCGTTCACGATGGTTCCGGACAGGCCTCCCGCGCGTCCGTTCCTGCTGCTCGCCATGTCGCCAGAATTCTCTTTCTCAATCCGATCCCATTCGGATTTGGGCAGACAGACTCTGGAGGGGATACGGCTGTTTGCCTGGGTCTCGAGCTTGCAGATAATCTTGTCGGCATCGGGGTCGGCCGCGGCCGCTGGCGGAGCGGAGGCCTGAAATGCAAGCAACAGCAAAGTCACGATCATCGTTCGTCTCCTCGCGAGAAATCGAAAGGAAACAGTACGCTCGGGAAGACGCGCGCATCTCGCCGCGAAAAGCCCCCGTTCGCGTCGACCGGCTTATAGCACTCGACCGTTGGTCAGAACAGCATTCAGGGATGCCGCGGCCCCTCAATCGCTTGATTTACATGGAATTGGACGCGGCCTAGGTTTACTTTCAAGACCGCCAGGCTGGAGGCCGGTATGAAAAACATCCTCGCTGCCCCGCTTCTTTTGGCATTGATTGCGGCAACTCCGCCGACTCCGACGGTTCAGGTCGCGACCGGAGACTGGAGCAAGCTGCCTGCTCTGGAACATGGCGATTACAACCATCTGAGCTCGGCGATCATGTCGAAGATCTATGAAATCGGCCGGCAGAACAGGTGCAAGCTGCCAGGCCAATATGCCAATCATATCGACCTATCGATTTCCTTCGCTGCCCAGTTCGGTCCCGACGGGAAGCTGGCGCGCCTGCTCCTTCCGCAGCTGAATTGCCCCGAAGCGGAGTCCTGGCTTGGCGGAACGCTCGTCCAGTCGATCCAGCACGGGGATTTCCGGCCCGGACGAAATGTGAATCCCGAAGGCTGGTATCGCGGCGATTTCAGCTTTTACTACGAAGGTTGAGCGCTCGCTGATCGCTCAGTGTGGCTTCTGTCCGCTAGACCGAGTGCCCGGATTGAAGGCCGTCCAACAACATGTTGGACTCCTGTCCTATTCCACATCAACCATGCCACAACCTGGCTTCGCTTCCAATCATCGGCGGCGCGCGGGTTCGACCAACGCCCGAATGATTCCACGAACCGCTTTCACCTCGCGCGATGACCATCCCGTTTTGGTGAAGATCGTCCGAATCGTATTTTTGGTGGCCTGGGTTCGGGATGGCGGGTGAAAATAGCCCTTGCGCTCGAGCTCTTCATCGAGATGGCGGATCAGCCCGTCGAGCTCGCCGTGGGGCGCTACCGGTTCCAGCTCTTTCGCAGGAGGCTGCGCCAGCCCGGCTCGCCGCGACCATTCGTAGGCTAGCAGGATCACCGCCTGGGCGAGGTTGAGCGAGCCGAATTCGGGGTTGATCGGAACGGTGACGATGGCGCCTGCGAGGGCGACTTCCTCTGTCTCCAGACCGGACCGCTCCGCTCCAAAGAGAATAGCGCATCGCTCGCTGGAGGCATGGATCTGGTCGGCCATTTGCTGGGGGCCGAGCACGGGCATCACGAGATCGCGCCTGCGCACAGTCGAGGCGAACACCTGCGAGCAATCGGCGATCGCCTCCTCGACCGTTTCGAACAGCTGCGCCTGCTCAAGCACGACGTCCGCGCCGCTCGCGGCCGGCCCCGCGTCGGGATTGGGCCAGCCGTCGCGAGGCGCGATCAATCGCATCTCGGTGAGTCCGAAATTGAGCATGGCACGCGCTGCCTTGCCGATATTCTGCCCCAGCTGAGGACGAACGAGGACGATGACGGGCGGCATCAGAGCAATTTGTCGCGCGCGGGCGCGGGTGGCGCTTCCTTCTCGACGCTCTCGGCAATCTCGGTGAAATGGCCGGGCTCGCTGAAATCCTTGTAGATGCTCGCGAAGCGAATGTAAGCGACATGGTCGAGCGCCTTGAGGCCATCCATCACCGCTTCGCCGATCTCGGCACTCTTCACCTCATCGCCCTGAGTCTCCAACCGGCGTTGAATGCCCGTGACCATGCGATCGATCTTGTCGCCGGCGATGTCGCGCTTGCGGGTCGCGTGACCGATCGCCCGGACCAGCTTGTCGCGGTCGAACGGCGCGCGCTCGCCGGTTTTCTTGACGACCGTGAGTTCGCGTAGCTGGACCCGCTCGAAGGTAGTGAAGCGGGCACCGCAGGCTTCGCACTGGCGGCGCCGGCGGATGGCCGCGCCGTCCTCGCTCGGGCGGCTGTCCTTAACCTGGCTGTCTTCGTGCGCGCAGAACGGGCAGCGCATTCCCTATCCCTGGTAGATCGGGAAGCGGGCGCAAAGGTCGCGAACGCGCTCGTTCACTTGCGCCTCGACGTCGCCGTTATTCTCGATCCCGTTCCTGGTGAGGCCATCGAGTACATCGGCAACCATATCGCCGATCGCGCTGAACTCGGCCTCGCCAAAGCCGCGGGTAGTGCCGGCGGGAGAGCCGACCCGGATGCCGCTGGTCTTCACCGGAGGAAGCGGGTCGAATGGAACGCCATTCTTGTTGCAGGTGATTCCAGACCGCTCGAGGCTCTCGTCGGCGTCCTTGCCGGTAAGGCCGAGGGGGCGAAGATCGACCAGCGCGACGTGCGTGTCCGTACCGCCGGCTACGAGATCGGCGCCGCGGTCTTTTAGCCGATTGGCCAGCGTTTGCGCGTTAGCGATCACCGCCTTCGCATAGGCCTTGAACTCGGGCTGCAGCGCCTCGCCGAACGCGACGGCCTTGGCCGCGATCACGTGCATCAGAGGGCCGCCCTGAAGTCCCGGGAACACCGCCGAGTTGATCTTCTTCGCGATATCCTCGTCGTCGGTCAGGACCATACCGCCACGAGGGCCCCGCAGCGTCTTGTGGGT
>DASTAU010000148.1:0-2468 GCA_035712425.1 Sphingomicrobium sp. | reverse complement strand
GCGAGCCTCAACCGTGCCGAGCACGGCGACGCCAACGACACCCGCAACATCATCAGCGAAATCGCCCAGCTCCGCGCGAAGAAGGCGGCGCTTCTCGGTTACCCGACCTGGGCCGACTACACGCTGTACGACCAGATGGCGAAGAATCGCGCGACTGCCGTCGGCTTCCTCGATCGCCTCGCCGCTCCGACCGCTGCAAAGGAAAAGCAGGAATGGTCGGACATCGTCGCGCTGGCGAAGTCGCAGGGCGCGAACTTCCAGCCCACGGCGGCCGACTGGAATTATTACGCCGAGCAGATCCGCAAGCAGCGCTACGACCTCAACCAGGACGAGCTGAAGCCCTATTTCGAAATCCACAAGGTGCTGACCGACGGCGTCTTCTATGCCGCCAACCAGCTATACGGGATCACGTTCAAGGAGCGGCACGACCTGCCGACCTGGAATCCGGACATGATGACGTTCGACGTCTTCGATGCCGACGGCAAGCAGCTCGGTCTCATGTATTTCGATTATTGGAAGCGCGACAACAAGTCGGGCGGCGCGTGGATGAGCAACCTCGTCAACCAGTCGTACCTGCGCGGGACCAAGCCGGTCATCTACAATGTCGCGAACTTCACGAAGCCCGCCCCGGGCCAGCCGGCGCTGATCAGCTTCGATGACGTGACGACGATGTTCCACGAATTCGGCCACGCGCTTCACGGGCTGTTCGCGGCGCAGACCTATCCGACTTTGTCGGGCACGAACGTGGCGCGCGACTTCGTCGAGTTCCCCTCGCAGTTCAACGAGAATTGGGCGCTCGATCCGAAGGTGCTCGCGCACTACGCCGTGAACTATAAGACGGGTCAGCCGATCCCGCAGGAGCTGGTCGACAAGATCAAGCGCTCGCGCGTGTTCAACCAGGGCTATGAGAATGGCGAGGTGCTGGAAGCGGCGCGCCTCGATCTCGACTGGCACTCGCTCGGCGCCGACGCTGCGCGCCAGGACGTGGACAAGTTCGAGGCGCAGGCCCTCGCCAGCAGCGGCTACGACACGGCCGACGTGCCGCCGCGTTATCGCTCCAGCTATTTCCTCCACATCTGGAGCAACGGCTATTCGGCAGGCTATTACGCCTATCCCTGGACGAGAATGCTGGCGCAGGACGCCTTCTCCTGGTTCGAAAGCCATGGCGGGCTGACTCGAGCGAACGGCCAGCGCTACCGCGACATGGTCCTGTCGCGTGGCAACACGGAGGATCTGGCGGAGATGTACCGCGGATTTGTCGGCCATGATCCGGATATCAATCCGTATCTCGAATATTACGGCCTTCCGACCAACGGCGGCGCCGCCACGGTCGCCACCCCGGCCGCGGTTCCGCCGCCGGCCAATGCTCCCGCGGGGAAGCCGGGCGAGCGGGGAGAATAAGGCCATGATCCGCCAGCTCGACGACCGGACTTTGGTGAGCGGCCAGATCGCTCCCCACGAGGTCGCCGGGCTGGCGGAGCAGGGCGTGACCGTGCTGGTCAACAACCGTCCCGATGATGAGGAGGACGGCCAGCCTTGCGCGTCCGAGATCGAGGAAGCGGCGGCCCAGGCAGGAATTGCCTACCGCTTCGTCCCGATCATCCGCGGAATCGGGCCCGCCGATATAGAAGAGATGCAGAAGGCCTGGCGGGAAGCGGAGGGCGGCAAGATGCTCGCATTCTGCCGGTCGGGCACGCGTTCAGCCTTCGCTTGCGCCCTCGCTCATCGCGAGGAAGGCGCTTCGGCCGAGGATGTGCATCAGCGGCTCAGCGACGCTGGTTTCGACCCCAGCCCGATCGCGCACTTGCTCTAGGCGTTCATTTCCAGAAGCTGCCGCGCGCGCTCCAGATCCTCGTCCAGGACCATCAACCGCACGGGCATGAATAGCCCGCCGTAGAAATAATTGATCTCGGTATCGAACAGCACGGATTCGACGCCTTCGCTTTCGAGATAGAGCCGCGCCAGATCGGCTTCGACGCGGCTGTTGTACCGCGCCGCTTCGACGATGTCGGTCACCAGGGCTTGTCCGCGCCGGCCGCGATTTCCTCGGGTCGCGATGGGCGCCCGAGAACCGAATTGCGATGCGGGAATCGGCCGAACCGCTCGATGATGTCGCGGTGGTGCCTGGCGTAGCCGAGCTGGTGCTCGTCGCCGAGCGCCGTGAACAGCAGCACCGCCCGGTTCTGGTCCTCCAAATTCTCGCTGTGCTGGAACGGCATGTAGAGGAATTTCCGCTCATCGGGCGCGAGTTCGTCATCGAAGCCGCGGTCGACCGCTCCCTTCGCGATGGCGAGCGCCAAAGGATCGGTGGCGTAGGTGTCGGCATGTCCCCGGAACATGTTGCGGGAAAATTGATCGAACAGGATCACGCCGGCGAGCGCCGTCAGCGGATCGGTGAGGAAGTCTTCAACCGGAAGCTGGCGCTTCTCGAACCACAGCTTCAGGAAATCCTGTTTGATGCGATGATC
>DASTAU010000147.1:0-14521 GCA_035712425.1 Sphingomicrobium sp. | reverse complement strand
TAGACCTGGTCGTTCATCTCGAGCTTGGCGAGGACGTAGCCGGGCATGAACTTGCGCTCGGACTGGACCTTCTTGCCGCGCTTGATCTCGGTCACGGTCTCGGTCGGGACCTCGATCTGCTCGACGAAGGGCTCGAGCTGGAGGCGGCGCGCCTCGCTCTGGATCGAGTCGCGGACCTTGTTCTCGAAGCCCGAATAAGCGTGGATGATGTACCAGCGGGACATTGTTTTTCTTACCTTTAAAGACCCCTCACCCGGCGCTTCGCGCCACCCTCTCCCGCGAGGGGAGAGGAGTTAAGGGGCTAACCCAAAAAGCTCAGCAGTTTCCGAACCGCGGTCGAGAAGCCGGCGTCGACGCCGAAGAAGAAGAGGGCGAGGATTCCGGTCATGATCATGACCATGATCGCGGTCGCGACGGTCTCCTTGCGGGTCGGCCAGACGACCTTGGCGGTCTCTGCGCGGACCTGACGGATGAATTCGCCGGGGGAGACTTTGGCCACTTCTTGTCGCTTCTTCTCGAGTTGCGGATAGAAAAGCGCCCCGCGGACCTGTCGGGCCGGCGGGGCTGGCGGTCACTTAGCGACGTGGCGCTGAGTCTTCAAGCTTCGCCGGCATTCACCAAGGGTAATGTCCGGGTGCGGCGTTTTCCTATATTATCAGAGGTTAGTGCCGGACGGTTGCTCGGGGGGCGAGCATGGGGGTGGCTTTACTCTGGCTTTCGGCGGCGGCGGCCGCGGCGCAAGCTCCGCCTGCCGCGGACGCACCGGAAGATCCAAGCACGATCATCGTCACCGGCGAGCGGGCCAGGCGCTCGCTGAAGGAGACGCCGTCGAGCGTGACGGTGTTCGGCAAGCGCGACCTCGAGCAGCAGGCGGCGACGGATCGGCTGCAACAGCTCCTGGAGTTCGTCCCCAACCTGTTTCAGGCCTCCAACCGCGACACGCCGACCGTCCGCGGCCAGTCAAGCTCGGGCGCTCTCGGCGGGCTCCCCGCATTCCTCGGTGGAGCGCGACCGCGAACCGTGGTTCAGATCGACGGCCGGACGATCACTTTCAACGAATTCGCGAACGGTTCCGAAGGGCTTTGGGACGTCGAGCGAGTGGAGGTGTTCCGGAGCCCGCAAACCACCACCCAGGGAGCGAATTCGATCGCCGGTGCGATCTTCATCACCACCCGAGACCCGACCTGGCAACCCGAAGGGCGGGCGCGGGCAATCGTCGGGGAATTCGACCGGCGGCAGCTGTCGGGCGTGGTTTCCGGCCCGCTGATCGACGACCAGCTCGCGGTTCGCATCGCGGCCGACCTTTACCAGAGCCACGCGGCCGACAAGATGTTCGGTCCGGTCGCGGGCGTCGACCTCAACGAGGACGATTACGGTTCCGCGCGAGTGAAGCTCCTCGCCCATCCGCGCGCGCTGCCCGGCCTTCGAGTGCTCGTGACCTTGACGCACGGCAAATCGCAGGCGCCACAGGGCGAGGGCGCGCGGCCGCCGTTCCGCGAGCGCCGGGACGATCCGTGCGCCTGCGGCTACATCAAGCTCAACGTCGATTCCGCGACGATGCTTGCCAGCTACCAAATCACGAGCACGCTCGAATCGCGAACGACGCTGAGCTGGGGCAAGACGTTCCAGCGGCGGTTCGCCCCCGTGGGCTTCGGTCTTGCGCGGCTACACGGCCATGACCGGTCGCTCGAATCGGTGCTCCAATGGGAGCCCGCCGGCACGGTGAGCGCAATCGGGGGCGTTGCATACCGAGGTACGCGCCTCGACCAGATCATCGATCTCACGGCGACGCCGCTCGGCATCGGCACCTTCAAGGATCGCCAGGACGGCAGCGGCGTCTTCGGCGAGGTCACGTGGAAGCCGCTCCCGCGCCTCTCCGTCACGGGCGGCGCGCGGTACCAGCGAGACCATCAGCGCCGCGTCGGAGTCCTCGGGACCGAGCCTCCGCTGCCGCTCGATTACGACAGGACCTTCCAGGCTTTCCTGCCGAAGCTCAGCGCCGCCTATGATCTCAACGACCAGGTTCGGCTCGGCGTGCTGGTCGAGCGCGCCTACAATCCGGGCGGCGTCACCCTGGAGCCGTCGCACTTCGCGGTCGTGCTCTTCAATCCCGAATATATGTGGGACTACGAGGCCTATGTCCGTGGAAGCCTGTTCGGCGGGAGGCTGAGCGTGAACGCAAACCTGTTCTACAACGACAGCAGGAACATCCAGCGGACGCTGGAGCTCATTCTCCCGACACCTACCGGACCTGTCGGGCTCGAGCGCGTCGTCAACGATCCACGAGCGCATACGTCCGGTGCTGAAGTGGAGCTTTCGTATCGGCTCACGCCCAACCTCACGCTCAGTGCATCGGGGGGATGGTTGCGATCGCGAGTGGACGAAACGCTGGTGCCGGACGATCCGATACTGGGCAAACCGTTCGCTGCCGCACCGAAATTCACAGGGGTTCTCGCCGCCGACTGGAAGGCGTTGCCGAACCTGCGCGTAAGCTCTCAAATCCGGCATAACAGCCGCTATTTCAGCGACGATTCCGCGTCCAGGGAATTCCAGATCGACCCCTCGACGGACGTCGATGCGCGGGTCAGCTGGGACGTCCGGCGATTCACCGTCTTCGCCTACGCGCACAACTTGTTCAACGAATTCCACATTACCTTCGGCAGCGGATCGAACGACCCCGAAAACGAGGTTGCAACCAATGACCCGCGCGAGATCGGGATCGGTGTCGAAGCGCGGTTTTAGCCGTAGACCTGGTAGTCGGGTCTGACTCCGCGCGCGCGCCAGTAGGCGGTCAGACCGAAGGCGTCGCACAGTTTCCGGAACCGTGGGTCCGCCCGCATGATCGCCACCGGCGGCGTGAATAGCCATTGCGACATCCGGCGGTTGTAATCGTCGATTTCCTTCCCGCTCGCCTGCTTCTCACTCACAAGCTTGCCCCGCCACAGCAGGAATCCGTCGGTGACCGCGAACGCCGTGTCGGTCAGGCCAAGCGCACAAAGCAGCATGACCATGTCGTTCGCCATCGTTGGCGACACTCGGGCGGCATTCACCAGCGTAGCCTCCGCCGATTTGATCGCCGAGGGCACATGCGATTCCAGCGCATCGAGCCCGCTCCGCCATGCTGTTGTCGCAAGCGGATCGAATGGCAGGCTGTTCATAAGCGCACGCGCCGCGCCGGGCCGGCCCGTAAGCGCGAAGATGACCAATCGTGCGTAGGACGCGAAGCCGTAATCGGGCCACAACGCACGCACGCGATCGATGACATTGTCGGCTTCAGGAACGCGACCCAGGATCCAGAGCTTGAACGCTTTCACCGTCAGGCAAGACCTGGCGAACGGCGAGATTTTCAGGATCCGCTCGTTCCACATCCAAGATTCGCGCGTGAGCCCGGCTGACTGGACGAGCGGCATCAGCTCCATCATCGCCGGGATGTTGTTGGGGTCCGTGGCGAGGATCGCCCTTAGCAGGCGGTCGCGTGTCGCCTGATCGTACATCGTTCCCTGAAGAAGGAACATGGCGACGCGGGCGTTGGGCTCTTTCGGGTCGAGGCCGAGCGCTTGCTGAATTGCGGCCTGGGCATCAGCGACCCGCCTGGTCAACTGGTCGCCCTTTCCGGAGCCTTCGAAGGTACTGGAAGCTGCGTCTTCGGCGGCGGCGCTCTTGAAATAGGCGAGGAGCCCCCATGCCCGCGCGCTGTCAGGCTGAAGGCGCACTGCTTGCTCGTACAGGTCGATCATCGTCGGACTATTGTTGGCACTGAGCACCGATCCCTCGAATGCATTGCCATTGCGGAACGCTTCATCTCCGCGCGCCATGAGCGCGTCGAAGCGCGGATCGGTGCGCGGCGTCGTGATCCACCACCAGCCCGCGGCGCCGGAAAGCGCCGCTGCGGCCGCGGTTCCCCCGATCAGCGCGCGGCGCGAAACGCCCTCGCCGGGTGGCTCGTCCGCAACCGCTTTCGTTGAACCGGCGACGTCGACGACCTTGCCTGTCAGGCGGTAACCCGTCCTTGGGATGGTCTCGATCTCGAAGCTTCCGCCGGCGATGTCCGCGGCGATCTTCCGGATCGCTCCGATCGTCCGGTTCAGGCTGTCGTCGCCGACATAGACTCCGCCCCAGCAGCGATCGAACAACGCGGCTCGGGTCACGACCTGGCCTGCCGCGTCGGCGAGAACGACGAGGACCTGCATCACCCGGGGCTCGACATCGGCGGCGCCGCCCGGGCCGGCGATCGTTCGACTGGACGGGCTGACCGCGGCAAGGCCGAGCGTGAAATCCGCCCGCGCCGCCAGTTCGGCGGTGGTCAGAAGACCCTCAGTCGCTACCCGAACTGCGTCGTTCACCGCGGCCGCCCCCGATCATCGGCAAATCATCGGCAAATCGTCAGGCCATCATCATCCCATACGGGGCGGGCCTAAGCAACAAGCGCCGCGTAGCAAATCATCAGGACGCCATCAGCAAGTCATCAGGGAAGCGACATTTCGGCCGAGCGCCGACGAGCGGACAATCGAGTCGCTTTTCGAATGGAGGGCATCATGTCGAAGCGCAGTCTTTATCTCGTCGCCGCCGTGTCGGCCCTGTCGGTCTCGCTCGGCGCGTGCGGTGGCGGTGGGGGAGGGAGCGGAGTCGAAGCAATTCCGCCGCCACCTCCGCCACCGCCTCCTCCTCCGCCTGGCGGATATACGGTCAACATATTCCCGGACCCCAGGCCGGAAACCTACGCGACCGTGGGGATTGTAGGCGAGGACTTTTCGACGGCGGACGCCGACCAGATACACGTCCGTTACACCGCCGACGGGCACTATGAATTGCAGGTTCCCGGCAAGGATTTCGAGCGGCTGGCCTTCCCGTCGAACGTGATCCCGCAATATCCGGATACCTTCAATTATTTCGTGACACCCGACGGAGACATACTGTCGATCAACCTGTCGCGTCTCGACGGGTACAAATATTCCGAAGTGGCTGACGGTCTTTTCGGCATCGGATCCGCCACTCCACAGGGTGGAGTTCCGGTTGCGGGCAGCGCTAGTTACGACGGAGCCGTCACTGGCATTAGCGACATCACCCAACAGGACTTCCTGGTCGGCGGATTGGTGGCGGTGCCGGTTTCGGGCAGCGTCAATCTGCGGTTCGACTTCGCGGGCGGGACCCTGGACGGGTCCATGTCGCTCCAGGCCGAGCCTTATTCGGGGTCCGTCGACATCGGCACCTTCGCATTCAAGGATAGCGTCTATTCCAGCGGGTCGCTGACCTATTCGGGCCGGTTCGAAACCTCGGCCGCCGGCCAAAGCCTTTTTGTCGGCCTGTTCACGGGACCGCACGCCGAAGAAACGATCGGCGCCTGGGCGCTTCCGTTCATCTACAGTGCGGATGGTTTAACCCACCACGCCCGCGGCGCGTGGATCGCGAAGAAGCCCTAGGCGGCGGCCAACACGCAATCATCAGCGAGCCATCAGCAAATCATCAGGAGATGGGCATTTCGGCCGGTCACCGCCGAGCAGACATTCCAATGCGATCTGAATGGAGGGCAGAATGTCGAAGAAAAATCTTTATCTCTTTGCCGCCGTCTCGGCACTGACCGTCACGTTGAGCGCCTGCGGAGGGGGAGGCGGCGGCGGGGTTGAAACCATCCCACCACCGCCTCCGCCTCCGCCTCCGCCCCCACCCCCGCCGCCGCCGCCGACGGATCCGGTGTCGATCTTCGCAAATCCGTCGGTGGGCGAGTTCGCCTCGATGGGAACCTCGGTGCAAGGTTCGGATTTCACCAACGTCGGTTCTGTCGGAACGATCTCCGCAGCCGACAACCAGCAGCTCCACATCCGCTACACGGCGGACGGCACTTATGAAGTCCAGTTTCCCGGCAATGGTTTCAGCGAGTTCGGTTTCCATCCACTCAGTCTTTACGGACAAGGAACCGGGCCAACCGTCTTGACCGCTGCGGGCGGCGATCTGTTCCTCAGCCTCTCGGGCTCCAGGGACAACGGCTACAAATATTCCGAGCTGGGATCGTGGAGACTGAGGGGGAACGATTTCGACTACGTCGACATGATCGGCGCTGTCGCGTTCGGGACCCTGACGCCGGAAGGCGGCGTGCCGGTCACCGGCTCCGCGACCTACAGCGGGATCATTGCGGGTAAGTCGGACGTGATTGCTTCGGACCCGTTCGACGGACCCAACCGCGCCGGCATATCCGGCACGGTCGATCTCGACTTCAACTTCGCCGCCGGTTCGCTCGGAGGAGCGATGTCGCTCAACCTGACCGATGCATCGGGCGGCTCGCTTCCGCTCGGTAGCTTCAACTTCAAGGAAACGGTCTACTCTACCGGAAGCACGAGCTATTCGGGCAAGTTCGACAGCACGGCAGCCGGGGACAATTTCTTCCTCGGCAAGTTCACCGGTCCGAACGCGGAAGAGACCATCGGCGCCTGGGCGCTGCCGTTTATCCTGAACAACGGGAACGCGTCGATCATCGCAGATCACCAGGCGCACCAGGCATTCGGGGCCTGGATCGCGAAGAAGCCTTGAGCAAGCGGAGGTGTCCAGATGCTGGCCGTCCTGCTTGCCGCCGCCACGGCAGTCCCTCCAAGATCTGCCGTGGCGGCTCCGCCCGAGAGCTACCGGCGCACGCTGGTCCTCACTCCGATGGAGATGTTCAAGCTGGCCGAGGTCGCGAGCAGCAGGGGTGACCTCACCACGGCTGCGGCGATCTATGCCGCGCTGGAGCGCAATCCGGATTCCGACATTCGCGCCGAGGCGCGATTCCGTTACGCCAGGCAATTGCTGGGCGAGAAGCGCAACCGCGACGCGGCGCTGCTGCTTCGCCGGCTGATCGACGAGAAGCCGGGCGCGACGGTCGCGCGGCTGGAGCTTGCGCATACGCTGCAACTGCTCGGTGAACCCGATGCCGCCTTGCGCGAGCTTCGAGCCGCGCAGGCAAGCGGGCTTCCGCCAGCGGTTGCACGGCTCGTCGACCGTTACTCGGAAGCGCTTCGGGCCTCGCGTCCGTTCGGAGCGAGCTTCGAGATCGCGCTTGCCCCGGACAGCAACATCAACAGGGCGACGCGGTCTGATACGCTTGGGACGATCTTCGGCGATTTCGACATCGGCAAGGACAGCAAAGCGAAGTCGGGCATGGGCCTGTCGATGCAGGGGCAGGCGTACCGTCGGCTGTCGATCGGCGCGGACAACAGCCTGCTCGTCCGGCTGAGCGGCGCCGCGGACCTCTATCGCAAGATGGATTTCAACGACATCGCCGTGGACCTCGCGGCGGGGCCGGAGCTTCGGCTCGGGCGCAACCAGGTCAATTTCGAACTGGGGGCAACTCAGCGCTGGTTCGGGCAGAAGCCGTTCATGCGCTCGGCGCGGCTCGGCGCGACCTGGGTTCGGCCAATCGGCGACGTGACTCAGCTGCGCCTCTCGGGAAGCGCCGCGCTGATCGACAACCAGATGAACGATCTGCAGGACGGCAAGGCCTTTTCGGGCAAGCTGGACGTGGAGCGCGCCCTCTCAGCGACGATGGGGATCGGGCTCAATCTGTCGCGAGACCGGCAGTCGCTGAAGGACCCTGGCTATTCGACTACCGGCTGGCGGGTGGGCTTGCTCGGCTGGCGCGACGTCGGGCGGATGACGTTCACGGCGGCAGCGGAAATGGGAAGGCTCCACGCCGACGACCGGCTCCAGCTGTTCCCGGACAAGAGGTCTGACCGCTATTCGAGCGTCTCGTTCGGAGCGACGTTCCGCCAACTTCAATGGCACGGGTTCGCGCCGGTGACGCGTTTCAGCATCGAGCGCAACCGGAGCACGATCGAGTTCTACGATTACCGCCGGACTCGGAGCGAGGTCGGGGTGGTGCGGGCGTTCTAGAAGGTTGCGAACCCTGTGCCGCGTAGCTACCTGCGCTCCCAGGCCAAAGGAGTGTAGCTCAGCTGGTAGAGCATCGGTCTCCAAAACCGAGGGCCGGGGGTTCGAATCCCTCCACTCCTGCCATTTCCTGATGTTCCCCGGCGAAGGCCGGGGCCCAGGAGCCCGGAAGGGCTTTTCATCGATCGAAGGCCGGCTTCGCCGCCTGGACCCCGGCCTGCGCCGGGGAACAATCATTTGACGATGGGCAGGCCGATCCAGGTTCCGTTCGCGCCGGTGAACACCTTCTGCGTCGCCGCTCGGAAGTCGGTTGGCTTGGCGAAGAAGATGTTGGGGACGAACGTCTGCGGATTGCGGTCGTAGAGCGGGAACCAGCTCGACTGGACCTGCACCATCAGGCGGTGGCCGGGCTGGACGACGTAATCGACGTTGGGAAGCGCGAATTCGTAGGTGAGCGGCGCGTTGGGCGTAAGCGCCTGCGGGTGAGCGGGGTCTGCCCGGTAGCGGCCGCGCATGATGTCCATGGCGATGGCGAGCTCGTAACCCCCCATCGCCGGCTTGTCGGGATATTCCGCCGGATAGACGTCGATCAGCTTCACGACCCAGTCGCTGTCGGTGCCGCTGGTCGAGGCGTTGAGATGAACGAGCGGGGTGCCCTTGAGGGTGAGCGGTGCCTGCAGCGGGGCAGTCTCATAGGTGAGGACGTCGGGCCGCGCCTCGGCGAAGCGCTGGTCGTCCTCCAGCCAGTAACGCCAGGTCGAGCCCGACGCCCAGGGCGAGATATTGGGCCGGGCGCGGTAGGTGACCGGCTTGGCCGGGTCGGAGACGTAGCTGTCGAATGTGTTTCCGGGCTCCGCGTCAAATCCGAGGCCGTGATTGGGCAGGAGATAGAGCCGCTCGAGGCCCGCGGAACAGCCGCGCGCGCAGGCGACCGGCCAGTCGTTGAGCCGCTCCCAGCGGTTCGGGCCGACCTGGAATGCGGTGACGCGCGCGATGTCGGCGTGGGGCCCGTCTTTCAAATGCTCGTCGAGGAAGGGCAGGAGGACGTTCTGCCGGAACCATTTGCCGGTGTCGGTGCCCCAGTCGAGCGGGCCGAGCGTCGATGCCGGGCCGTTGGCTTCGCCATGATGCCACGGGCCGAGCACAAGGTGGGCGTTGGGGCTGGCCTTTGTGGCGTTGAAGGCGGCGGGTGCGCCGTAAATATCCTCCTGGTCCCACTCGCTGTCGACGAACAGCGTGGGAACGGTGAGCGGCGTTTGCCCAAGGATCCGGTCGACCGCCTGGTCCTGCCAATATTCGTCATAGTCGGGATGCTGCGTCAGCCGCACCCAGAAGGGCAGCTGGTCCATCCCCATCGCCTGGCCATAGGCGCCGGCGGAGCCGTAGCGGAGAAAGGTCGTGTAATCGTCGAAGCCGGAGCTGAACCAGTCCTCGTCCGACTTCCTGGTCGCGGTCTGGCCGTAGACGTAGCTGATCATCTCCTGGCGGAAGGCGCCGTTGTGGAACCAGTCGTCTCCCTTCCACACGTCGACCATGGGATTGATCGGGACCGAGGCCTTCAGCGCGGGGTGGGGGTTCACGAGGCTCATCAGCGTCGTGAAGCCGTCGTAGCTGGTGCCGATGGTGCCGACGCGGCCGTTGCTTTCGGGGACGTTCTTCACCAGCCAGTCGATGGTGTCCCAGGCGTCGGTGGCGTGGTCTACCGCGGTCGGGTTGAGAGGGCCTTTCAGGGGCCGGTTCATGACGTAATCGCCCTCGGACCCATATTTCCCGCGGACGTCCTCGTAAGCGACGATGTAGCCGGCGCGCACCAGCTCGGCGGAAAGGGGCGAGAGGATGTTCTCGGGGAAGGCCCCGAACGATCCGCGTGAGGTCGCCTTGTCCGCGGAATAAGGCGTTCGGTCGAGCATGATCGGGAATTTGCCCGCGCCGCGCGGCAGGATGAGGACGGTGTAAAGCTTCGTCCCGTCGCGCATCGGGATCATCAGCTCACGGCGGACGTACTGGAATTGCGAGCGCTGGGGCGTGAAGCGCGACGGGATGTCGCCGCCCGGCGGAATCGCGGGGACGTTGCCGTGGAAAGCCTTCGGGATATCGCCGCCCGGCTGAACGGCTGGCTGGACGTGGGTTTCAGCGCTGAGCGGGGCCGCAAGCGCGAATGCGGCCGCCAAGAGAAAATACGATCTGAACGTCATGCGACTCCCTCGTCTCGGCCGGTGATTGGCACAGGCGTTGCCAGCCGCGCAAATGGACGGTGCAGGGCAACCTTTCGCGCGCTATCGGGAACAGACTTCATTCAGCTGGATTGCAGCTTTCCCAACCTAGCGGAGACGGAATGGCCGACCGAGACGCTTTCGATACTGCGACCCGCATCGCCGCGGGCGACGACGGAACCAACTACGACAATGTCGCGATTTCGCTTCATTGGGCGACGGCGCTGCTCGTCATCGTGCAGTTCGTACTGGCGATTACCTGGGATTATTTCTCCAGGGATATGCGCGAGAATCTGCAGAGCGTGCACATCTCGCTCGGCGTGCTTCTGACCGCCGTGATCCTCGCGAGGATCGTGTGGCGGTTGATGCCCGGGCACCAGCGTTCCGCGATCGTCAGTGGATGGGTGAAGCTGGCATCGAAGGCGGTCCACTATCTGCTTTACGCCTTGTTGGTGGTCCAAGCAGCGCTCGGCTTCGCCTGGCGCTGGGCGCAGGGCCACGGCGTGGGTTTCTTCGGCCTGTTCGAGATTGCCGGTCCTTATGCCAAGCTGGCGCGGCCGACGCGGCATCTGATGGCCGAATTCCATGAGAAAATCGGCTGGGCGATCGTGATCATCGCTTTCGCCCACGCGCTCGCCGCGCTCTACCATCACTACAAGCTGCGCGACCGCGTGCTCGGGCGGATGTTCCCGCCAGCGCGGCGCTCGGAATCGGCTGCCTGACCTTGGAGTCCGACCGCTCCCTTGCGGGGAGGGGAGGAAGTTGGCAGAGGCAGCCTCCCATGGGTTTCTGGTCGAAAACATTCACCTGGTGGAACGGTGCGACGTGGGGAACCTCGCTGTTCACGCGCCGCTTCGGCTCCGAGGTTGGCCGCGACGAGGCGGGGAACGTCTATTACCAGGACAAGAAGCACCCCCAGCGGCGCTGGGTCATCTACAACGGCGCCAATGACGGCAGCCGCGTTCCTCCCGACTGGCAGCTGTGGCTGAGGGGAACGATCGAGGAGCTTCCCGAGAAGGCGCTTCCGCCGATCCGCAAGTTCCAGCAGAAACCGACTCCCAACCTTACGGGCACGATGGAAGCCTTCAGGCCCGACGGCGCGCTCGGCAGCGGCAGGATCCGCCCGGCTTCGACCGGCGACTACGAGCCGTGGATTCCCGAATAAAAGTGAAGCCGCTTTTCGCGCCCCTCACGATTGCGCTCGCGCTGGCCGGCTGCGGCAAGGGTCAGCAGAGCGAGAATGTTTCGGTCAGGTCCAAGGTGCCGGCGACCGCGGCGGGGCAGGGCGGCGTGACCCCGATGGCGCAGCGCGTCGCGGTCATCGGAATTCTCAACAAGCGCAACGGGATCGTCCAGAACGTCACGCTGCGCCCGGGCCAGTCGGTTCGATGGAAGGACGTCATCGTCCGGCTTCGCGCGTGCGAGGCGACCGCGCCATGGGAGGAAGAAAAGCTGACGGGTGCCTTCGTCCAGGTCGACGTTCGCCGGCCGGACAAGAGCTGGGGGCGGATCTTCTCCGGCTGGCTCTTCAAGGAATCGCCCTCGCTCAACGTGGTCGAGCACCCGATCTACGACGTGTGGCCCAAGAGCTGCGCGATGACGTACCCGGCGGGACCGCCCGCGCCCAAGGCTCCGGCCAACTCGAGCAACCTGTCCAGCGCCACGAAATCGGGCGGGGCATCCGAAGTGAGTGCCGCAGCCCCCGGCAATGCCACCGAGGCGGCGCCCGCCGCGGCTCCGCCACCGAGCGCCGTAGCCAACAACGCGACGTAGGTCTCGCGCGACACCGTGATTGCGCCGAGCGAGGCGAGATGCTCGGTCATGAACTGACAGTCGAGAAGCGTGAAATTGCCCACCTTGAGCCGAGCGACTAGCCACGCGAGCGCGACCTTTGACGCGTCCGTGGTTCGGCTGAACATGCTTTCGCCGAAAAAAGCGCGGCCGAGCTTCACTCCGTAGAGACCGCCGACGAGCTTTTCATCGAGCCACACCTCAACGGAGTGGGCGTGACGCGATCCATGAAGCGCGAGCATCGCCCGCTCCAGCTCAGCGTTGATCCACGTCTCCTCGCGGTCGGCGCAGGCAGCGATCACGCCCGGGAAATCGCGGTCGTGGGTGACGGCGAACTTGCCTGAACGGAGGGTCCGCCGAAGCGATCGCGAGAGGTGGAAGCCGTCGATCGGAATGATCGCTCGGTTCTTGGGCTCGACCCAGAACAGCTCGTCGGCGCCGCGGCTGTCGGCCATCGGGAAGATGCCGGTCGCATAGCCCTGAAGGAGCAGGCGAGGGTCGAGCCGAGTCATGAGTTAAAGATATCCTCCCCTGCATTTGCAGGGGAGAGGGACCGCCGAAGGCGGTGGAGGGGCCCCCTCCGTCAGCGCTGCGCGCTGCCTCCTCCCCCGGAAATCCGGGGAAGGATGATTAGAGGATTTCCCTCACCTTGTCCTGCGGGCGGCAGAGACGGACTCCGTTGGTAGTTTCGACGATGGGGCGCTCGATCAGGATCGGGTGCTCGACCATGGCGTCGAGAATCTGGTCGTCGGTGACGCCCGGCCCCTTCAGTCCGAGCTCGTCGACGAGCGGCTCCTTGGCGCGCAGACCATCGCCCGGGCTGATTCCCGCACGGGCGTAGAGGCGCTTCAGCTCGTCCTTCGAAGGAGGGTCCTTGAGATATTCATGGACCCACACGTCGCATCCGGAATCGCGCAGAATCTCGAGCGTTTTGCGCGACGTTCCGCACATTGGATTGTGATAAATTGTTGCCTTCATTGCTGTTCAACTTTCTCTTCATTAATCAACGCCTTACGCAAGCAATTTGCACTCCCCTAAACGACCGTCTAGCGGCCTTTTGTCGCGGCTGCGGAACGATGAGCGCCAATCGTCGTTCCTGCGCTTGTGACATGCACCGCCCGTCGGCGGTCCCGCGGCGTACGGCGCATGTTCAAGCAGCTCAACAAACGGGAGAAAGAGCGATGCGTAAATCCTTTCTAGTCCTTACGCTTGCAAGTACCGCCGCGGTTGCCGCGTGCACGTCGAATCCGCACACCAATGCGGACATCGCGACGGGCGCGGCCGTCGGCGCTGCTGGCGGCGCGGTCGTCGGCGCGGTTGCCCCAGGCATCAGCACCATCACCGGCGCGGCGGTCGGCGCGGCCATCGGCGGTCTTGCCGGAGCGGTCTGGGCTGACAACAACAACGATGGCTATGTCGACGGCTACGTCTACAACGGCCAATATTATTCCGGCCCTCCAGCTGGTTATGACCCGACGACACATGCGGTCGTGACCGGCGCCCTGGGCGGCGCGGCGCTCGGCGCAGTGGCCGGCGCGGTCCTTCCGGGCGTCAGCGTTCCCGCGGGCGCGGTGATCGGCGCTGCGGTCGGCGGTCTCGCCGGCGCGATCTGGGCCGATCGTAACAATGACGGCGTGGTGGACGGATACGTCTATAACGGGCAGTATTACAACGGTGGCCCGGCTGCCGCTCCGGCCCCCGCCCCGGCTCCTGTCTACACGGCGCCGACCCGGAGTGGCGAACGCGGCTAAACGCGAAGCCAAGTACGGAGAAAAGGTGGAAAGTTTGCGTAACAAGTGCACCGGCCGTCGGCCGGTGCACTCTTTTCGAGAGAATGGCGGAATTGCGGCTGCGCTGACGATCGGCGCGGCGGCATTGCTCGCGCCAGCACCGGCGTTTGCGCAATCCGCACCTGTTGCGGCGGTTGCGGCCGCTGGCCAGCCGCAGGCCGGACAGGGAGTCGCCGACTTCTACAAGGCGCGGAAGGGAGCGCCGCTGTGGCTGACGCCGCAGGCGGGCGACGCCGCGCAGCAGCTGATCTCGCTTTTGAGCAGCGCCAGCGTCGACGGGCTCAATCCCCAGAAATATTATAGCGCTCAGCTTCAGGCCGCCGTCGAGCGCGCGCAAGCCAAGAACAAGCGCAAGGATATCGAGCGCGCCGATGAGGAGCTATCCGAGGCATTCGTCGCCTATGTCGAGGACCTTCGGCAGGACCCTGGCGTCGGGATCACCTGGGTCGATGCGGCCCTGAGGCCCAAGCCGCCGTCGCCGCTCGCGGCGCTGCTCGAAGCGTCGGCCGCGCCGTCGCTGCCGGCCTATGTGACGACGATGGGGTGGATGCACCCGTTCTACGGTGAGCTCCGCCATGCGATCGCGGAGCATCAATATAGCGACGACCAGCAGCGCGAGATCCTCGAGCTGAACCTGAAGCGCGCGCGGATCCTGCCGGCGGGCAAGCAGCGCTATGTCCTCGTCAATGCCGCCCAGCAGCGTCTGTTCATGTACGAGGACGGCAAGCCGGTCGATTCGATGGTCGTCGTCGTCGGCAAGACGAAATATCCGACGCCGATGCTCGCGGCCTACATCCGCTACGCCGCGCTCAATCCTTATTGGTACGTGCCGTCGGACCTGGCGTGGGACGATGTCGGCCAGTTCAC
>DASTAU010000146.1:0-2110 GCA_035712425.1 Sphingomicrobium sp. | reverse complement strand
TCGAAAGCTCGGGATCATCCTCGCCGAGATCTTCGAGCTGACGCGTGTAGTGCCGATCGATTTCAGTCTCGACGGCGTCGGTGCAAGCGAGCGCCGCTTTTTCGGACATCAGCGCGGTTGCTGCGCCAAGCGCGAAACCCGCGACATTCCACAGCGGCTGGAGCGCGGTCGGGCGAACCCGCCGTTCGGCCATCAGCCCGTTGAACCGGCTGAGATGCCGCTGCTCCTGAGCCGCCATTCGCGAAATGAGCTTGGCTTCCGGGCAATTGGCCCTGAGCACCGCGAGCTGTCCCGCATAGATTCGCGTCGCTCCATATTCGCCGGCCTGGTCGACCCGAAGCATCGACGCCGCGTCAGCGCGACGATCTCCCGGGCGCCAGGCCGTCACGCGCGCTTGCCCCTGAACGACAGAAGCAGGATCAGCGCTGCCCCGCCCAGCGAAAGGATCGCATTCCATCCGGCCATCGAAATTCCGAGAAAGCGGAACTGCACTTCGTCGCAGCGCACCAAGGGCGCGCGGATCAGCTGCTTCAGCAGTTCCGCGGAGCTCGCGCCCTTCGTCAGCGGCGTGGCCGTGCACTGAGTGAAGCCTTCGAATATCTTGGCCTCGACGCCGGCGTGATAGACTCCGATCGCCCCCGAAACGGCGATTCCGGCTGCCGCTAGCAGGACCAGGGTCCGCGACGGCGACGACCGCACTGGCGCTGTGAAAGCGAGCGCGGCGAAGACAACGGCCACCATGTGCGCCTCACGCTGCCACCAGCACATCTCGCACGGGACGAGCCCGCCGAAATATTCCGATCCGAAAGCGCCCGCGAGGAGGGCGGCTGGAAGCAGGAGCGCGATCAATCGCGCGGTCGACTGGGAGAGCAGGCGTGAATGCCCCGCCCGAACGGCCATCGCCTGGTTCATACGGCTCCTAGCGCGATTTCTTGGACGCGCCGCCGCTCGCCGCGATCGTTTCGGGCGTCGGCGTCGCCAGCCGCTTCAGCGTGTTGATCGCATAGTAAAGCTGGAAGTCCTTCACGCCCTGCTTCTTGAGATCGTCCGCCTTCGCCAGGAACCGCGGGTCCGGAGCGTTGTCGGTCTCGAGCAGCTTGGTGTCGACCGCCTTCTGGGCGAGCAGGTGGTTGCGCAGATCGGCCTCGCGGATGAACTTGCGGTCTTTATAGTCGGGATCGGTGAGCTGCGGGACTTCGATGTCGGGCGTGATCCCGCCCGCCTGAACCGAGCGGCCCGAAGGCGTGTAGTAACGCGCGGTTGTCAGCCTCAACGCCGAATCCGGACCCGTCTGGACGACCGTCTGGACCGATCCCTTGCCGAAGCTGGTTTCGCCCATGATCAGCGCGCGGTGGTGATCCTGAAGCGCCCCGGCGACAATCTCCGAGGCCGAAGCAGTTCCAGCGTCGGTCAGGACGATGACGGGAAGGCCGTGCGCCATGTCGCCCGAACGCGCGTAATAACGTTCGATGTCGTCCTTGGTCCGGCCGCGCTGCGAAACGATCTCGCCGCTGTCGAGGAAGTCGTCGGCGACGTCGACCGCCTGGTCGAGAAGGCCGCCGGGGTTCGAGCGAAGGTCGACGACATAGCCGATCGGATGCCCGCCGGTCGCCTTGTCGATCGACAGGAGCGCCGACTTCACCTGCTCACCGACATTGCCGGTGAAAGTATCGATGTTGATGTAGCCGACGCCGTCCTTAATCTCCCACTTCACCGGGCGAAGCTCGATCCGCTCGCGGACGATGGTGAGGTCCAGCGGCTTGTCGCGGCCGGGCCGAACGATGGTGAGCTTGACCGGCGTCCCCGGCGGGCCCTTCATCTTCTCGACCGCCTGGTCGAGCGTGACGTCGTTCAGGAACTCGCCGTTGATGTGGGTGATGTAGTCGCCCGACTTGATCCCGGCGCGCCACGCGGGCGTGTCTTCGGTCGGAGCGATGACCTTCACCACGCCGTCCTCGAGAGAAACGGTGAGGCCGAGCCCGCCGTAATTGCCGTCGGTCGTGGTCTTCAGCTGGTCGAAGTCGGCGCCCTCGGCGTAGCTCGAATGCGGGTCGAGCGCGGCGAGCATTCCGTCGATCGCGCCCTTGATGAGCGTATGGTCGTCGACGGG
>DASTAU010000145.1:0-2314 GCA_035712425.1 Sphingomicrobium sp. | reverse complement strand
AGCGCGGCCACCTTCAGCAATCCGCTCGTCCCCTCGACCATGATGCTTCGCGCATCGGCGATCGTCGCCCCGACCAGCGCGATCCGCGCTCCGGGCCTCGCATTCGCCAGCCGCTCGACCCACTCGGCGCCGGCGCGAGTCTTGCCGAAGCCGCGCCCGGCAAGCATCAGCCACGTGCGCCAGCCCTTGCCTGACGGCGCAAGCTGGCTCGCGTGTGCCCAGAACTCGAACCAGGCGTCGAGCACGAGCGCTTCCGCCAGCGTCAGCATGCTCAAGAAGCTGCGGATCGTCTCCGTTGTCGCGCCGCGCAGCCACCCGAAGAAGCGGCGCGCGCCTTGAAGGCTCATCCCCGCTCCGGATCTTCCTTGCCGAGCCGCTTCTGCAAGCGTTCGAACTTCTTCAGCAGCCGTTCGCGAACTTCCTCGACGTCCGCTGCCGGAGCCGTGCTGCCCGCGTTGGCGGTGGCGGCGCGATGCATCTTCAGCAGCGCCACCGCGAGCTGGTCGGGATATTCGATCGTCCGCTCCTCGGATCCGTCCTTGCGCCGGACGATCTTCTCGATGCCCTTCGACACCCGGTCGAGCAACGCCAGCTCGAGCCGCTCGTACCTTTCGCGCAACGCTATTTCCTTCGTCTTCCGAGCCAAACCTGCCTCCCGAGCACAAAAGCAATCGGGCCGCGCCTCCCGAGGGAGACCGGCCCGTCCTGAGCCCGTCGAAGGGGCTCTCGCGAACCGGGCCGAACGGCCCGAATCGCTATTTTTCACTGTGCCTACCGTGTACCGAATGAGCGTGACGATGTCAACACATTTTTTCCAAATAGGTTCGCTGCGACTGTAAGACGGTCAGCCGATCCTGAAGACGGCCGCCGAATAGACCATGTCGATCAGCCCGACGATGATCACCGCTTCGTGAATCCGCGGCCGCTTGCTGAAGATCAGCCAAATGCACGCCACCAGCGTCAGGACATTGTCCCACTCGTCCGCAATGAATCGCTGCCCGAGCAGCGGCCAACTGAATCGACCGCTGTCCTTCAAGACCGTGGCCTGGAAATCCGCGCCGTTGATCATGGTGAGGGACAGCCCGATCGCCGCCAGCAACCAGATCTGGCTCGCATTCCCGAAGTACCAGGCCTTGAGGTCGATTCCGCCCTCCGGAATCTCATCCGGAAGCACCGCTGCGGCAAGCAGGAAGATTGCGATCGCCACCATCAGAGTCGGCAGGAATTCCGCGATCGAGAGGCTGCTGACATGTCCGAGCCACAGGAAGGTTCCCCACCACAGGCTCATGATGACGAGCAGCATGTAAAAAGTGAGCGCGGGCGCCAGCCAATACCAGCGCACTCGCGACCCACCGCGAATGAGCTTGTGAAGGCTGATCAACAGGTCCGCGACCGCGAGGCCAACGATGATCGAAACGAAGACGCTGAGATATTCCCGGACCGACATGACGCCCCCTGCGGTTCCGACCGCCCCTATCCGCCCTTCTTCTTCGACGGCGACTGCCAGCTGACGACCGACCAGTGCACCCGCCACTGGCCATCGGGGTCATGCCGGAAGCCGGCGATATAATTGCCGCGGTGCGTGTAAGGGACGCCGTCGTGGAGGCTGTCCTCGTCATAGGTGCCGCGATAGACCGCCATGTCGCCGGACTTCGAAACGTCGACCGTCTCGTCGACCTTGGTGAGGTGCCAGCTCGGCGCATATTTGAACGTCATCGCCAGCCCGTCATGATCGGCCTTGGCCCCTTGGGAAGGCTCGCGCCCGCTTTCCATCGATACCAGGTCCGGGGCATCGAACTTCGTCGCCTTGACGATGTCCTTCGAATTGATCCCGTCGACGATGGTCGCAACGTCGGCCTCGATCTGCGCGGCGATCGCGACTTGCGAAGCCGTATGATGCGTCGCCGCACCGGCCGAAGAAGCCGCCGCCGCGGCAATCAGGACAAGCGCAAATCGCGTGAACATGTCGAACCCCCGTTCCGGCCGGCGGGCAATTTACGTCGGCGAGAGATGTTAGTCGCCCAGCGCCCGAGAGCTTAGCTCCGTCCGGAGCTTCCGCAATGGGCGCCAGCTTCACACCTCGAACGCGGCGAGGATCGGGCACGGCCCGGCGCTCCCCGATCCGCATTCTCGCGCCAGCCTGCGCAGGGCATCCCGCGCCTGCTCCAGCTCCGCGATCTTCTCGTCGAGCGCCTTCACCCGCGCTCTGGCGAGCTCGCGGGCGCGCGGCCGATCCTCGCTCGCGTCGAGATCGAGAAGCTCCTTGATCTCCTCCAGCGTGAAGCCCGCCGATTGCGCCTGCCGGATGAACCGA
>DASTAU010000144.1:0-4761 GCA_035712425.1 Sphingomicrobium sp. | reverse complement strand
CCGGTCGCTCGATAGAAAGCGTCCGAGGGCCCGTAGCCCGGATGATCGATCCTTTGCGGCCCGCCGCGGCTATCCAGCGCGAAGTCGGCACGGATCGCGGCCCACAGGCGGCGATATTCCTCGGGACGGAGCCTGATCTGCCGCACGGCGTAATAAGGATCGCGCACATATTCGACGTGCATCACCCTTTTGCCGCCGACGAGCGCCGACCAGATCGTGCGCGGCCTGATGTCCCGCCAATTTGGGGTATCCAGATAGACCTCCCGCTCACCGGAGCCGAAGGCGATCCACCCCGATTCCGGGTCGACGTCTGCGAAGTCGCTCCTCGGGATAAGCGGCGCCCAGTCCAGGCCTTGCGCCTTGATGGGCATGATAATGTCTGCGTGGATTCCATTGTCCGCGATATAGACTGTCGTGCCCTCATCGGGCTCGGTCCAGTCGCTGTTGAGCGGAATCAGGGATCCGGCGACGGCAGCCAACAAATACAGCGCCGGAAGCGCGAGCAGCAGCGTCAGCAGCCGCCCAACCCATTTGCCCGACTTATCTTTTCGCCGCCGCCGAGCCATCCGGCCAAACCTCCCGCCTTGCCTTGTCGGATAGCGCTGCCTAGATGCCGCGGCCAGTCGGGGCGTAGCGCAGCCTGGTAGCGCATCACACTGGGGGTGTGGAGGTCGCTGGTTCGAATCCAGTCGCCCCGACCATCTTGCCGTAGACCGTCCCTGTGACGGTCGTTAGGGCAAGGCTCAATTCCATTTTTAGCGGAAAGTCGTCAGCCTTCGATGTCCAGCCAACCGATGTTGATGATCATGCAGACGGCGCCGAGCGGAGGCGCAGGAGCCGCGATCCTGCAATTCGCTCCGTTCATTTTCATTTTCGTCATTTTCTATTTCCTGATGATCCGTCCGCAGCAGCGCCGGGTGAAGGAGCATCAAGCCGCCATCGCGGCAATCAAGAAGGGCGATGACATCATCACCGGCGGCGGCATTCGCGGGCGGGTGACCAAGGTCAGCGACGACGAGGCGGAGGTCGAGATCGCCCAGGGCGTCAAGGTCCGAGTGATCAAATCGACCATCACGCAGGTGCTCACGCCGAACACGAAGCCGGCGAACGACTGATGCTCGATTTTCCCAGGTGGAAAGTGTGGCTGATCGGGATCGTGATCGCCATCGGCGTACTCCTGTCGATCCCGAGCCTTATTGCCGGGACGCCGTTGGGAGCCAGCTGGCCCAAGTGGCTCCCGCAATATCGAATCAGCCTTGGACTCGACCTCGCCGGCGGAAGCCACTTGCTGCTCGAGGCGGACGCGGCGGATGCCCAGAAGCAGCGGCTCCAAGGCATGGAAGACTCGGTCCAGACCGAGCTCCGGCGCGATCCCGCGATCGACATCGGCGACATCTCGACCCAGGGCGGGAGGCTGTCCTTCCTCGTGCGAGACCCGACCAAGATCGACGCCGCGGTCGAGCGGATGCGCGACCTGACGAAGCCGGTCGCCCTGACCGGAAACCGTGACTGGGACGTGCAGGTCGTCGATTCGACGCGGGTCGTCCTCACCCCGACTCCGACCGGTACCATCAAGGCAATGAAGGACGCGATGAGCGTCGCCCGCGACGTCGTGCGCCGCCGGATCGATCCAGGCGGAACGAAGGAAATCACCGTCGTTACCGAGGGCAGCAACCGGGTCCTCGTCGAGGTCCCCGGAGTCGAGAACCCTGACGCACTCAAGAAGCTTATCGGCCAGACCGCGCGACTTGAGTTCAAGCTCGTCGACCAGTCGGCGAACCCCCAGGACGTTCAGCAGGGCCGTGCGCCGGCGGGTAGCCAGGTGCTTCCAATGGCCGACGGGAGCGGCTTCATCGCGGTCAAGCGCCGGGTCATGGTCTCGGGCGATCAGCTCGTCGACGCCAAGCAGAGCTTCGACCAGGATGGACGGCCGGACATCGACATCACGTTCAACACCGCCGGCGCCCGGCGCTTCGGGCGGGTCACGCAGGAGAATGTCAACAAGCCGTTCGCGATCATCCTCGACGACAAGGTCCTGTCGGCTCCGAACATCAATGAGCCGATTCTTGGTGGACGCGCCCAGATCAGCGGCAGCTTCACGGTACAGAGCGCGCACGACCTCGCGGTCAGCCTCGCATCAGGGAAGCTTCCGGTGAAGCTGAATGTCATCGAAGAGCGGAGCATCGGCCCCGACCTCGGAAAGGATTCGATCCACAAGGGCGTGATCGCGAGCGCCGTTTCGATCGCGCTGGTGGTGGTCTTCATGCTCGTCACCTACGGCCGCTTCGGCGTCTATGCGAACATCGCGCTGGTCGTGAACGCCTTCCTGATTCTCGGAATCATGGCGATGTTCAACGCCACCCTGACCTTGCCGGGAATCGCGGGCTTCATCCTGACGATCGGCGCTGCGGTCGACGCGAACGTGCTGATCAATGAGCGAATACGCGAGGAAATCAGGCGCGGGAGACGGCTGCTCGACGCGGTCGAGACTGGCTACAAGGAAGCGTTCCGGGCCATTTTCGACGCGAACGTCACCCACGTCATCTCGGCGGCAATCATGGCCTATTTCGGCTCTGGCCCAGTCCGTGGCTTCGCGGTCGTGCTGCTGATCGGCGTCGTCACGTCGGTGTTCACCGCCGTCTATTTCACCCGCATGCTGGTCGCGCTGTGGATCCGCCGCACGCGTCCGCGCGAACTGCACATTTGAGGCAATCAGCCAGATGAAGCTCCTGAAGCTCGTTCCCGAGAACACGAACCTCGACTTCATGCGCTGGCGTAACGTCGCGCTGGTGCTGTCGCTGATCGCGACCGTCACGTCGATCAGCTACACTGTTTATCGCGGCCTCAACCTTGGCGTCGATTTCGTGGGCGGCCAGCTGATCCGCGTGAGCTTCGCCCAACAGGTCGACGTCGAGCAGCTGCGTTCGAAAGTCGATTCGATGCATCTGGGCGAAGCGAGCATCACGCAGTTCGGCGGCCCCAAGACCTTCCAGATCCGGCTGCCCAAGCCTCCGGGCGGAGACGCTGCCGCCAACAGCGTCGCGACCAAGGTCAAGCAGGAAGTCGAAAAAGACTATCCCGGAGCGAAGATCGAATCGGTCGACACCGTGTCCGGAAAGGTCAGCGAGGAACTGGCCGACAATAGCGCGATCGCCATCGCGCTCGCGATGCTCGGGATCGCCATCTACATCTGGTTCCGGTTCGAATGGCAGTTCGGGGTCGGCGCTTTGCTGACGCTTGCGCACGATATCGCCATGACTTTGGGCTTTTTCGCTTTCACTCGGCTCCAGGTCGATCTGAATGTCGTCGCCGCGTTCCTCACCATCGTCGGCTATTCGCTCAACGATACGGTGGTCATCTACGACCGAATTCGCGAGGACCTTCGAAAATATCGGAAGATGGCGATTCTCCCGCTGATCAACCTGTCGCTCAACGAGACGCTGGCGCGAACGGTGGTTACGTCGCTGACCGTCCTCCTCGCTCTCGGTGTGCTGATGCTGATCGGGCCGGAGGTCATCTTCGGCCTCGCCATCGCGATCTTTCTTGGAGTGCTGATCGGCACCTATTCCTCGATCTACATTTCGGCGCCGGTCCTGGTCTGGCTGGGGGTCAAGCCCGACAGCTTCCTCAAGCCCGAGGAAAAGGACGCGGCCCAGCCGGAGACTGCCTGAACCTGTCGTCGACAGGAGACACTTGCGGTTCATCAACGACTGTTCATCCCACAGCTTGGCCTCCCCCGGAGCCGACGCTAATGAGGTCCTCATGCTGAAAGTTTCACGTTCGTCCGCTCTGCTTCTCGCCTGCGCCCTGGCGGTCCCGCTGGTCGGCTGCGCCCATGGCAAGGGCAAGGGCGACACCAACTATGTGGCGAGGGACGTAAGCTCGCTTTACGGCGCCGCGCAGCGGACGATGAATAGTGGCAATTACCTCCAGGCCGCCAAGCTGTTCGATGAGGTCGAGCGCCAGCACCCTTATTCGAGCTGGGCGCGCCACGCGCAGGTGATGAGCGCCTTCAATTATTATCTAGCCCAGAAATATAATGACGCGATCAGCTCGGCGCAGCGCTTCCTGACCATCCACCCCGGAAGCGACGAGGCGCCCTACGCCCAGTATATCGTGGCGATGAGCTATTATCAGCAGATCACCGACATCAGCCGCGACCAGTCGGTCACGCAGCAGGCCAACGAGGCGTTCGGCGAGCTCGTCCGGCGCTATCCCGAAAGCCGCTACGCTGCGGACGCGCGGCTCAAGATGGACCTCATCAGAGACCACCTCGCCGGCAAGGACATGGAGATCGGCCGTTATTACCAGCGTGCCGGCCAGTGGCTTGCCGCGACCTACCGTTTCCGCAACGTCGTCGACAATTTCCAGACGAGCAGCCACGCGCCCGAAGCGCTGGAGCGGCTGGTCGAATGCTATCTCGCCCTCGGCATTCCGGACGAGGCGTGGAAGGCCGCCGCGGTGCTCGGCAAGAATTACCCGGAGACCTACTGGTACCGGCAGTCGCTTCGGCTTCTCGCCGCCGAGCGCGATCATACGCATGGCAAGGCGTTCGGCACGACCGCGGCCGCCGAGCCAGCTCCCAAAGCGGCAAAGGGCCGCAAGCGCTGATCGAATCGATGGACGGGCGAGGCGACTTAGCTGAGCCTGTTTCGCTGACTGGCAGCCTATGCTGAGGCTGCTTTCGATCCAGAACATCGTCCTGATCGACCGGCTCGACCTTGAGTTTGAGTCGGGCCTCGGCGTGCTCACCGGAGAGAC
>DASTAU010000143.1:0-3996 GCA_035712425.1 Sphingomicrobium sp. | reverse complement strand
CTCGGGTGAATAGCGGATCGCATTGACGATGAGGTTCACGAGGATCTGGCGGACCGCCCGTTCCTCTCCGTGCGCGTTCAGAGGCTCGGAAGCGCCAAGCTCGATCGAAACTCCCCGCTCCTCCGCCGACGATTCGAGCATGATCACGGCTTCTGCGCTCAGGCCGGCGAGGTCGACCGTACCCTCCCCCTGCGCGGGGTCTTCGCGCATTGCTCGAAGCACGGACAGGAGGTGCCGGGCGGCGGATGCGATATCGTTGCCGTAGCTTGCATAGTCGCTGTTGATGGGGCCGTCCGCACGCTCGACGATGCGCTCGGCACTCTCGATGATGCGATCGACAGGCGAACGAAGCAACTCATCGAGGGCGTGATCGATAGCCGCCGCGCGACCGCTTGCGGCATCGCCACCCTTCTCGTTCTCGGCGGTACCGCGAAAGCCCGCAAATGCCCCATCGGCAGCAGTCACGACTTCGCCGTTGAGGACAAACAGGCAACTATCGTCGGAGCGGCTGCGGCCGCGCTGACCGGAGAAATTCCGGCGCCCGGCAAGCGCGCTGATCAGCGGCATCTCGCCGTTATCATTTTCCTCCAGCCGAAGGATTCGCGTCAGCGGAGCGCCGGCTGCGTCGGCGACATCGACGTCGAGGAGCTTCGCAAAATCGGCGGAGAGAGAAATGATCCTCAGCTCCTCGTCCGTCGACCATTCATTCTGGCTGGTCGCCGCACCCGCCTCGCTACCCCCACCAAGGATTGAAGCCAGTCGGGGACCGACTGGTGGGCGAATTGTCCACCCCTCCAGCGAAAGCGCGATCTCGTCGCCTTCGGGCTTCGCGTTGACCCACAGCTCGATGTCGTTCTCCGGAGAGGCCGCGACCGCGGGACGGCCGACGGGCGTTCCGAGTTTGCGGGCAAGCATCGCGACCGCGGCGACCTGCGGGAGGGCAAGCGTCTGGCCGAGCGTCGACCCGGCCTCGCGCTGCAAGGTCTCGAGCTCGGGGTCGGCCGCGATGAGCCGCCCGGCCTTGTCGAGGCGACCAAGAACCGCGCGAGGTTCGGAGGGCGCGCTAGCCATTGCTTCGATCCAGGGCGTGCAACGCCGCTCGATATGCCGGCGTGGTGGCCAGCCAGCTCGAAGCCGCACTCATTTCATCAGCGCTTAGGCGATCATAAACGCAGATCGCTTCACCCGGATCGGCGATCCCGATCAGATCACCGACGCTGGCGAGCAGTCCCGCGCTGAGTTCGCGTGAGAAGCTGGCGAGCAATAGCAACGCCATCACGTGCGGCGGATTGCCGGAGAGAAGCTCGTCAAGCGCGAGCGTACCCGGAATTCCGGCGCGGCGGCCCAGCGCCTCGCTCAAAAACCCGACTTCGCCTTCCTGCGCCGCTGCGAGCAACAGCTCGTCGGTTAGGCCTTCCGCGTCGTCGAGCTGCGCGACGAGCGAGCCCGTAAGCGCCTCGATGCCCCGCGTCGGGTCATGCCGAGCGAGAAGGAGAGAAGCGGCGATGGAGAGTTCAGTGTCAGCCGCCGCGCTGCCCTGCGTCGAGGCGATGTCCCGCCTCAGGGCGGCGGCGATTGCATGGACCAGCTGCTCCGCAAGCTCTGCGGAGAGATCATCGAAGCCGAGAAGGCACTGGCCAAAGCGATCGCGGCGGCGGCCTCGAGCGAGGATCAGCGCCATGGCCGCCGCAGACGCAGTGCCGTCGTGGTGACTGACCAGACCCTGGATTACCCGGGCTTCCCGCTTACCGCTCCGCGCACGCGCCGCTGTCGCGATCCGTTCTTCGTCAGCGCGGCGAAGGAGCAATGCCAGCAGCTCCGGGTCGTCGAGCAAACCGGCGCGGGTCATTGCATCGACGATGACGGCCTCATCGTCATTGGCTCCAACCCACCCAACAGGGAGTGCAGCGCGGATTTCGCCGGCAATATCCCCCACCAGGCAGTGGAGCATGGCGGTCATGAGCGCCCGCTCCTGCTCGGTCAGGCGCTCCGCCGGATTGAGGAAGAAATCGACGCGAACCGTGGGCAGCCGTCCGCGGCCCGCCGCGCGCGCGGGCGCGTTCCGTTCAGCCGCGGGGGCTGCGATCGGCCATTCTTCAGGCATCATTACCCGTCGCGGCTTATCCGTTTTCGGTTAACTTCGCGTCAACTGGACGGCTGGTGCCGTACATGCTGGACGATGAAGAAGGAAAGGGCCGCGTAGACCAGCAGTGCAATCAAATAGCTGGTCCACGCGCCGCCAATCGCGAAGGGGATCGCGAGGACGATCGCGCTTCGGCGGGAGATCAGCCAGAGGTCGGAGTCGTCGGATGCGGGCCGTTCGAGCCGCGCCGCTTCCGCGAACGCTCCAGCCGCGAGGGCCGAAATGAGAGAGCCCCAGCCGCTATTGTGGCGCATTTCCCACCATCCGAGGGTGAGAAGCGCGGCCCCGGCAAGCGGCCACAGCGCGAGGCGGCTAATCAATCGCACCGGCAGTGGTCTGAGGCGCAGACTGGCGAGGCGGCTGGCGATCAGGTCGAGTGGCATGGATGCCAAAAGGAGCACCAGTCCGGCGCCCAGCCAGCCCCGAGTGAAGCATGCCGCTCCGCCGATCGTCAGGGCCACCGCGGACCACATCAGCCAGATCGGCCGGATCCCGGTCTCCATGAGGTGCTCGGTCGCGAACTCCTCGATCGGCGGAAGCAGGTAGCGGCTCACCCAATCGGGGCGAGAGCCGCGAGAGCCGACCAGAAGTTTTCGCTGGAAATTCTGAAGATCCTCCGCGCTTTCCGCCAAAAGCGGGTCTCCGCCCCCGGAACTCGCCGACATTCGCAGGGCGCCCTCCTGAATCGTCCGGCGAAGGAGAGTCGACTGCAGGTCCCAGTCGCCGAGCATTGCCGCGGTCGATCCCAGCATATGCGCATCGACCAGCGCCACTCCGGCCCAGCGCGATTCGGCGTCGATCCGCTCGAACATTGCGTGGACCTCGTCATCCGCAACGGTTGCCACCGCGGGCTCGGGCTCGTTTGCGACGGCGGCGACCAGCTCGGCGGGCGGCGCGACTCCGTCGCCGATGAGCAGGATCATCGACCCCGCCTCGAATCGGCTCACGGCTTCGCTGACGTCGCTGACGGCGAACATCCCCACTCCATCGAGCCGCAGACGTTCGAACGCATCCTGGAGCGCCTGTGGCACCCGCTCGACAACCACCACGATGGGAGCCGCGCCAGCGGCGGAGGCACAGCGCACCTGATATTCGATGAGCGTCCGGCCGGCGAGCGGAAGCAGCGCTCGAAGCCCGCCCTGATCGTCCTCCTGATAGGCGCCGATGAGCGCGCCGAGCGCCATTTTCGCGTCGTCCCTCCCCGCCGTGCCGAACCCCTCTCTAACCGCTTTCGCGACTCTTCAAAGATGGTAAACTGCCATGGCAATGACACCCATCCCCCAGCGCGCCGAACCTCTGCCACCGGCCATCGATGCGGTAGAGCCCCTCGAATTGACGAGCGCGGAACTGGCGCCCGGTGCGGACGAGGAACACGAGCCGTGGCTTCAGCCGACCGAGGAGAGTGAAGCCGCCGTGGCCGATCGCGGCGCCGGGGGACGCCAGGTTCTTGGGATTACGCTCGGCGTCCTCGCGATCTTGTGGGTCGCCTATTCCGCCTGGTCGGCAGGGCGGACGCTCTCGGGACAGTCCTTGTCATCGCCGCTTGTGGCGCAGTGGCTGGCCATTGCGGCCGGGCCGCTCGCACTTCTCGGGCTCCTGTGGCTCATCTTCGGCCGCACCCGGCGCAAGGAAGCCGAGCGCTTCACCCGCTCGGTCATTGCGATGCGCGGCGAGGCGCAGTCGCTCGAAGCTCTCCTGGAAGTGCTTTCGCAGCGAATCAGCGACAGCCGGTCCGAGCTGGCGATGATGGCGCAGCATTTGATGCAGCTCGGCGATGAGACGACGGGCAAGCTCGGCGGAATCACCCAGCAATTCGACAGCAGCAGCGATAAATTGAAGCGCCACGGCGAAGC
>DASTAU010000142.1:0-5646 GCA_035712425.1 Sphingomicrobium sp. | reverse complement strand
AGCTCGACCCGTTCGCTGCCCTCTCGAAAAACCAGCTTCTCATCATAAACCACAGTTGGCAGCGCTTCCGGCGCATCGGCAGGAATGTGCGCATTGTAAGCAGCCATGAACTGAGGAGCGGAGCGGCGAACCCGAACGTTGCGCTGAGCGATAATGTGCGCTCCTTGCGCAGCGAATGACCCGTTCCCGCCCGAATGATCGAGGTGCCAGTGCGTGTCGATCACGGTGCGGACCGGCTTGTCCGAAACCTGGCGCACTCCCGCCAGCGTCTCGGCAAGGTTCGACCGCCGCTGATCGTCGACGATCAGTACATCCCTGTCGCCCGGAAGGATGAGGACGTTGCAACGGGTCCCGATGAGAACGGAGACATCGCCGCCAAGATGCTCGACGTCGAGCGGAGCGGCCGGCGCGGACGCCTGGACCAGCGCAAACGCAACTAAGCTGTGAATCATTGATAACCCCTTCTGCTATGCCTGAGTGCCTCGCCGGCCGCGCGCGGTTTACTCTTCCTCCGGCACGGGACTATTCGCGCCGGCATGGGCTTTGAGATACAGATCGTCGGCGGCGGCCTCGCGGGTTCCGAAGCCGCCTGGCAGCTCGCCGAGGCGGGCATCCAAGTTCGGCTGAGCGAAATGCGCGGTGGCGGCGACGTGACGCCCGCGCACGAGACGGATCGCCTCGCCGAGATGGTCTGCTCGAACAGCTTCCGTTCGGACGACGCCGAGCACAATGCCGTTGGGCTCCTCCATCAGGAAATGCGCGATCTCGGCTCGCTGATCATGGGCGCCGGCGACAAGCATCGCGTTCCCGCCGGCTCAGCGCTGGCCGTCGACCGCGAAACCTTCGCCGTCGAAGTCACCCGCGCCATCGAGCAACACCCCAGGATCACGGTCGTCCGCGAACGCGTCGACACCCTGCCCGACCACCCGACGATCATCGCTACTGGGCCGCTCACCGGTTCCGACCTGGCCCAAGCCATCGCCGCTGAAACCGGCCAGGGCGCCCTCGCCTTTTTCGACGCCATCGCACCCATCGTCCATCGCGACAGCATCGACATGGACAAGGCGTGGATGGCGGCGCGCTGGGACAAGGGCGGCAAGGATTACATCAACTGCCCGCTCGACAAGACGCAGTACGACGATTTCGTCGCCGCGCTGATCGACGGCGAGAAGATGCCGTTCAAGGAGTGGGAAACCGACACGCCCTACTTCGAGGGCTGCATGCCCATTGAGGTCATGGCGGAGCGCGGCCCCGAAACGCTGCGCCACGGCCCGATGAAGGGCGTCGGCCTCGACAATCCGCGCACCGGCCGCTGGCCCTACGCAGTCGTCCAGCTCCGACAGGACAATGCGCTCGGCACCTTGTGGAACATGGTCGGCTTCCAGACCAAGCTGAAGCACGGCGAACAGGTCCGCATCTTCCGCACCATCCCCGGCCTCGAAAATGCCGAGTTCGCACGGCTCGGCGGTATCCACCGCAACAGCTTCATCAATTCGCCTCGCCTGCTCGACCAGCAGTTGCGGCTGAAATCGAAGCCGAACGTCCGCTTCGCCGGCCAGATCACGGGCTGCGAGGGCTATGTGGAAAGCGCCGCCGTCGGGATCCTTGCCGCCCGCTTCGCCGCAGCCGAGCTTCGCGGCGAGACGCTATCACCGCCGCCGCCTGAAACCGCGCTCGGCGCGATCCTCGCCCACATCACCGGCGGCGCCGACGCCGAGACCTTCCAGCCGATGAACGTCAACTTCGGCCTGATGCCGCCGATCGAAGGCCGGTGGAAGAAAGCCGACCGCAAGAAAGCCTACACCGACCGAGCACGCAAAGCGTTCGCTCGCTGGGTGGTGGAATCAGAGCGAGTAGCCGTACCGCTTGATGAGCTCGCCGTCGCGCTCGGCGACGAGTGAAGCCAGGTCATCGTCAAAATAGTGCGAAGGCTCTTCGTGCGGCGTGACATTCAGGCGCGGTGCCTGTTCGATGAACTGCTCGGCGCATTCGTTGATCTCGCCAAGCGCGGATAGTGTCTCCCGCAATTCTTCGCGAAGCCGCTCCATCGGCAGAATTCGCGGCTGCTCGGCGCCCGCGTAAAGTCGCTCGTAGAGGAAGCTGTAGAATCCGATCCCGCGCTCACGAAGCTCGGCGACGCTGCTCTTCGTCAAATTGAGCCCAACCTTTGCATAAGTCTCGGGTAACCCCTTCTCTAACAATTCGAGGCGAAGCTTGTCCTCTGACAGGCGAACCAGGTTACCGATCGTCTCCTTGAAGCCGAGCCTGCTTTCGTCAGAGCATAGCCGAAAGAGGATGTTCGGCTCCGGAAGGCTCGCCTGGAAATGATACCAGGACACGTAGTAGCCCCACGGGCTCCTGACGGTGCCGAGAACCGGAAGCGCGCGATATTCCGCCGGCAGCTCGCGGTACGGATAGTGATACCCGATCGGCCGCGCCGAAGGCACGCACTGTAGCAGCAGTGTATTGACGAACGTCCCGCCGCTCTTGTGCAGGTGCAGGAATACCAGGCGGTCGGTGACGATCATGGGAAGGCGCTAGCATCCGTGGCGATGGATTGCCTATATTCGTCGCCCGAAGCAGCAGTGAACCGAGAGAATTAAGCCATGCATTTTGACGGCCTGTGCCGCCGCATCGGGACGATCGATCCGCAGCCGCTCGCCCGCGTCGTCGAAACCTTTGGCGATGATGCTTGGCATGAGTGGGACGAGCGGCAGCGGACCTTCTTCGTGCATCAGGATACTCAAACCATCCCGCTCCTTTACGACAACGACATGCGGCACACGGATCCGACGACATGGCCGCGCCTCGCCGCAATCGAGTCGGCAATGGAGCCAGCGCTTCAGACGATAAGGAATCATCACGCGACGGATCCCGCCACGGGCGAAGGCTATTTCATCAGAATTATTCTGACGCGGCTGAGCCCGCGCACCGTCATCAAGCCTCACCGCGATCAGGGCGAATCGCTGATGCGTGCGCATCGCTATCATGTCCCGATCACCACCAACCCACTCGTGGATTTCTTCCTTGGGGACCAACCCTTCCATTTCGACGCGGGCGAGGTTTGGGAAATCAACAATCGCGCCCGCCATGCCGTCCGAAACGCCAGCAATGAAGGCCGCGTGCATCTGATCCTCGACTATGTCGTCCCGGGTGAAAGGGTCGACGACCCCGAAGGCGTCGTCTTCGCCTGATCAATCGTCCGACGAAGCGATATTTGGCTGGGCGCAGCTACACGTCTTGCGCTTCGGTGGCGGGGGCGCGGTGGCGACGAACTCGGCGGGTGAAAGCCAGCCCTTCTTCCCGCCCGCGGCGTTGAATTTCTCGATCCCCTTCACCGCATATTCCTGGAACGAAAGCGCGCCATTGTGGTCGACGTCGAGCTTGGCGAAGTTGCGCTGCCGGGCGGCGAGATATTCCGCCGCCTCGACCTTGCCGTCCTTGTCGTGATCGTAGCGGCTGAACCGTTTCTCCTCGCGGCTTTTCGCTGAAGCCTCGGGCGCCTGGAGCGGCTGCGCGGCCAGCATGGATGCACCGAAACCGCGAGCGGGGGGCGCGTCCGGCAATCCGGGTCGCTCCGCGGCATGCGATTGCCAGATCAGGAAAGCGCCGGTCATCAGCAGGAAGCACGACGCGGCGCCAGCAAGGAAACGCAACATTCAAATCCCCTTTTGAAAGGAGATTCGGCACCGGCGCACGCTCCATATCGGAGGCGTCGCTGTCAACTGCGGGGAATTTTTCTCAACATAAGCGACCGAACCGCCCAGAGCAGGCGGTGCCAACCGTAGCGGTCGCCGTGCTCCAGTTCGTAGGCGCGTCGGATGACGAACATCGTAAGTGGCAGAAGCCCCTTCGGAGTCTGAGGCAAGTCGGCGATCGCCACTTTGGCGCGATCTCGAAGAAGCGTGCGTGACTCTGGGTCGCTGCAGCGCGTTGCTACGTCAGCCAGCGACCAGACAACGCCAAACGGCTCGCCCTCTGCTGCTTCGCGGCCGAGCAAGCGAGCTCCGATGCCGAAAAGAATCCTGCCGCGCTGGGCGACCGCGTCCGCGACGAGATCGTCCCAGGGAAAAGGGCTGAGCAACGCAAGCCAGCAATACTCAAGTCGCGACAGTTCCGCCCCGCTTACGCCAGCCGGGATCAGGCTTGCGGCAACAGATTGCAGGCGCGGCTCAGCGGGAGGAGCGACGCCCGTGTCGAGCTCCTCGAGCCGCTCGCGCCACCAGGCGAGACGGATTGCTCCGAGCTGCACCGTGAGTGTGGTCGAGACGACGTCGGCGAAGGCGAGATCGATAGTCCACAACGCTCGCATGGCTGGACGGACTTGCTCGGGGGTCGCCCGAAGCGCGATCTCGCGCGGGCGATCGAGCGCCCGCTCAGCGATAGCAGACGGCCCTTACCGCCTCGACGACATCCGCGGCCTTGATCAGCGCGAGCTTCTCGAGGTTCGCGGCATAGGGGAGCGGAACGTCCTTGTCCGTCACCCGAAGCACCGGCGCGTCGAGATCGTCGAAGCCTTCGGTCATCGCAATCGCCATGATCTCCGAGCTGATCGAGCAAACCGGCCAGCCCTCCTCGACCACCACCATGCGGTTAGTGCGCTTGAGGCTCTCTAGCACCGTCGTCCTGTCGAGCGGCCGCAGCGTCCGGAGGTCGATGACCTCGGCGTTGATGCCCTGCCCCATCAATTCCTGCGCGGCTTCCAGCGCCACGCCGACGCCGATCGAGTAACTGACGATGGTCACGTCCTTGCCTGGCCGCACGATCCGCGCCTTGCCGATGGGGAGCGTGTAATCGTCCATCTGCGGCACGTCGAAATGCTGGCCGTAGAGCAATTCGTTCTCGAGGAAGACGACGGGGTCGTCGGTGCGGATCGCGGCCTTCAGCAGGCCCTTCGCGTCGGCCGCGCTGTAAGGGCAGATCACGATCAGTCCCGGTACATGCGCGTACCAGCTTCCGTAATTCTGGCTGTGCTGGGCGGCGACGCGCGCGGCTGCGCCGTTCGGCCCGCGAAACACGACCGGGCAACGCATCTGCCCGCCCGACATGTAATTCGTCTTCGCGGCGGAGTTGATGATGTGGTCGATCGCCTGCATCGCGAAGTTGAACGTCATGAACTCGACGATCGGGCGAAGTCCGCCCATGGCCGCGCCCGTGCCGAGACCAGCGAAGCCATATTCGGTGATCGGCGTATCGACGACGCGCTTGGCCCCGAACTCCTCAAGAAGCCCCTGCGTCACCTTGTACGCGCCCTGATACTCGGCGACTTCCTCGCCCATCACGAATACCCGCTCGTCCGAGCGCATCTCCTCCGCCATGGCGTCGCGAAGCGCTTCGCGCACCGTCATCGTCACCAGCGGCGTTCCTTCGGGAACCTCCGGATCGTCGTGTGTCGCAGTGACATCAGCGACCAGATCTCTCGCAGCTGTCTCGAACACATGCGGAGTCGGGGTCGCCTCTTCCGCTTGTGAGGCCGGCTCCGGAATGCTCGGCGTCCCGGTGAACGCAGGCTTGGGCTCCTCCTTCGTATCCGACACTGGCGCAGCGGCGGGCGCGCTGACCTGCTCGCCGTCGGCGGCGAGTAGCGCGATCGGCTGTCCGACCTTTACGCCGTCAGTCCCTTCGGGAACGAGGATCTTGGCGATC
>DASTAU010000141.1:0-5046 GCA_035712425.1 Sphingomicrobium sp. | reverse complement strand
CGGGCGCGGCTATAGCTACGGGCCGGTCACCGAGGTCGACTACATCCACGTCGAATACGGGCACTTCGATGAGTATATGGCGTGGGTGACGTCGACATGGGTGCCGACCATGGAAGCCGCGAAGAAATCCGGGCTGATCATCGGCTACAAGGTCTTCCAGTCCGAACCGAAATCACCGGATGAGGCCAATGTGTATCTGGAGATTACGTTCAAGAATATGGCGGCTTATGCCGGGGACATCGGCGACCAAGCCGACGCCTTCGAAGCCGTGACCGAAAAGGTAATTTGCAGCAGCGCGTGTCAGAACCAGGCGAGAGTCCACCGCAATGAGATCAGGAAAGTTCTCGGCGTCGAGGTGACTCGCGAAATCGTCTTTAAGTGAGATTGTTGTTTCCATGAGCAAGACCGCAATTACATCGCCGGAACTCCCTCCGCCGGTAGGGCCATTTTCCCAAGCGATCGAAGTCGGTGGCTTCCTGTTCTTGAGCGGCCAGGTCGGTCAGGATCCGGCGACCGGCAAGCTGGTGCCGGGTGGAGTGGTTGCGGAGGCCGAGCAGGCGTTCTCGAACGCTTCTGCCGTGCTTCGGGCGGCCGGCCTGGGCTTCGAACATGTGGCCTCGGTCCGCGTCTTCCTGACTCGAATGGAGGACTATCAGGCCATGAACTCCGTCTACGCTCGCCATTTCACCGAGCCGTTCCCGGCGCGCACAGCCGTCGCCGTGGCGGCCTTGCCGCTCGGCGCCAGCGTCGAGATCGACATGATCGCCAAGGCCTGATCGAGGTTAGCCCGCCGGCGCTCTAGGCCGCTCAATTCCGCTGATCGTTCCTTCCATGTCCGGCTCGAGCAGCCGGTGGAGGTGGACCACGACATATTTCATCTCGGCATCGTCCACCGTCCGCTGCGCCGCGCCGCGCCAGGCGTCCTCGGCGGCGGCGTAGCTGTCGTAGATGCCGACGACGTCGATGGTGTTCATGTCGAAGTCGAGCGTTCGCGGGTCCTTGACCCGGCCGCCGAAGACAAGGTGGAGCTTGCTCATGAGTCAGGATCGGAGTTGCGGACCGATTTGGCGGCGGCGCTGGCCGAGGCCTTGGCCGCATCGGTCAGGCCGTCGAGCAGGCTTCGGATCGTCGCTTCGCCTTTCTCGCGGTTGAGGCCAAGCTCATCCAGCCGTTGCTGGCCGGTGTCGCGGGCGGCGTTGAACGCGTCGCGCGCGCTTTTCTTGACGCGCCGGGCGGTGGGGCGGATCGCCCGGGTTTCCGTCTCGGTGCGGGGAAGGAGTGCGGCGATTAGCGCGCCGGCGGCGATCCCCCCGGCGAGGGCGATAAGCGGCGCCTGGCTGAAGGTGTCGGAAGCGCGGTCGCGCGCGCCTTCATAAGCTTCGATCGCGCGCTGGCGAGCGCCGACGCTCTCTGTCTCGTAGGAGTTTTCGGTGCGCTGGTCGGTCATTCTGCTGCCTCCGTTTGTGCCTTGTCCGGCGCTCTCCGGCGCCGTCGCGATTTTCCCTTTTTGCCTCTGATGAGCTTCCCCGCGGCACTGATCAGCGAATCCCTCGCGAGGAAAGCGACGATGCCCGCGATTACCGCTCCGGTGGTGATCGGACGCCGCGACACCGCATCCACCGCGTCCTCGGCGAGATCGGCGCCCTTGTCCTTCGCCTTGTCCCAGACCTCCTGCATCAGCCGATGCGGCTCGAACTGGTGCGAGACGTCATTGAGGCTCGCGAGCAGCTTGGCGCGTGCCCGGTCGACCTCGAACTCCGCCGCCTTGACCCGATCGTCGCTCACTCGGCCTCCTTGATGTCGCCAAGGGCCAGCCATGCAAGCAGGCCCGCGATCCCGGCGGCGAGCAAGGTCGAAACCACAGCGCCGCCGAGCGGGCCGAGCCAACGCGCGAGCCCGAGTGCGATCCCAACGAAGAGGGTGATGAGCCCGGCGAGGGCGAACAGCGCGGCGGCGGCGAAGAGGATCGCCGCGCGCACATAGTCCTGGACGATCTCGAGCGCGCGCGCCCTGAGCAGCTCGAGCTCCGCGCGGGCATAATCCAGCGCGTTGTCGAACAGCTGCTCGATCGCTTCACCGATCGAACGGTCCGGTTCAGGAGGCGGCGCGGCGGGCTTCAGCATCAATCCTCGTCGTCATCGTCCCTGGAGAAACCGGCCTTCAGGACCCGGGCCACGACGAAACCGACGACTGCTGCGGCGGCGAGCGAGATGCCGGGGCTTTCCCGGACGAAATTGCGCGTGTCGTCGATCAGCTCGTCCGGATCCTTCTCCGCGATCGCGTTGGCGACATCCTCGATCTTTCCGGCGGCACGGCGGGCGTAGTCGCCATATTCCGCGCCGAGACGGTCATCGATGCCCGGCGCGGTGTCGCCGACCATGCGCGCGACGTTGGCGAGCGCTTCGGACGTGCGCTCGAGGCCCTGGCTGACGAAGCCGCGGGCACGTTCGCCAGCCTGGCCCGCGAGCCGCTCGCGGCCTTCGCGGAAACGATCGACGAGGCCGGTTTCGGAGCTCGTGCTCCTGTCGGTCCTGGACACCACAATCTCCTGTTCGCCAAGCGGTGCGGTCTCGGCCGCCCCTTCGATCACCGTGTCGGTTCCCTCGGGCAAATCGGCGGTCTTCTGGTCAGCCATCGCAAGTCCTCCTTTGGCGACTCCAACCGTGGCCGCGAGCCTTCGTTCCGGCGGCCCGGCCCCGAAAGTTGCACGCCCGAACGCGCGGCCTATTAGGCGTCGCGTACTCCCATATTGTTACGCTTGCGCAAGAAGGAAAGCCATGACCGCGATTGTCGACGTCCACGCCCGCGAGATCCTCGACAGCCGGGGCAATCCGACGGTCGAAGTGGACGTGACGCTCGAGGATGGAAGCATGGGCCGGGCGGCGGTGCCGTCGGGCGCGTCGACCGGCGCTCACGAAGCGGTCGAGCTCCGCGACGGCGACAAGAGCCGCTGGGGCGGCAAGGGCGTCTCGAAAGCCGTGCAGGCGGTCAATGGCGAAATCGCCGAGGCGATCGTCGGGATGGAAGCCGAGGACCAGGCCGGGCTCGACGGCGAGCTGATCTCGCTCGACGGGACGGAGAACAAGGGGCGGTTGGGCGCCAACGCGATACTCGGGGTGAGTTTGGCGACCGCTAAAGCGGCGGCGGATGCGCTTGGCTTGCCCCTGTACCGGTACGTCGGTGGGGTCGAGGCGAACCTTCTGCCGGTGCCGATGATGAACATCCTCAACGGCGGCGCGCACGCCGACAACGGCATCGACTTCCAGGAATTCATGGTGATGCCCGTCGGCGCTCCGACCTTCGCCGAAGCGCTGCGCTGTGGGGCGGAGATTTTTCATGCGCTGAAGGCGGCGCTTCATTCGGCGGGCTTGTCGACTGCGGTCGGCGACGAAGGCGGATTCGCGCCGGCGCTGAATACCGCCCGGGAAGCGCTCGATTTCGTCGAAAAGGGCGTCAGCGCCGCGGGCTACAAGCTCGGCGAGGACGTCCTCCTCGCGCTCGATCCGGCGGCCAGCGAATTCTTCAAGGACGGGCGTTACGAGATCACCGGTGAGGGGAAGAGCCTGACGCCTGCCGAAATGGCCGACTATTACGTGGCGCTGGCGTCCGACTATCCGATCGCCTCGATCGAGGATGGAATGGCCGAGGACGATGCGGAGGGGTGGAAGGCGCTCACCGACAAGCTCGGCAGCCGGGTCCAGCTGGTCGGCGACGACGCCTTCGTCACCAACGTGAAGCGCCTGCAGTGGGGCATCGATCACGGGATCGCCAATTCGATCCTGATCAAGGTCAACCAGATCGGGACCCTGACCGAGACGATCGACGCGGTCCGCCTCGCGCAAACCAACGGCTACACGGCGGTGATGTCGCACCGCTCCGGAGAGACCGAGGATTCGACCATCGCCGACCTCGCGGTCGCGCTCAGCTGCGGCCAGATCAAGACGGGGAGCCTCGCGCGGTCGGACCGGACGGCGAAGTACAACCAGCTGCTTAGGATCGAGGAAGAGCTGGGCGAAAGCGCGAAATATGCGGGTCGGGCGGCGCTGAAGACGTATCACAGCGACTCCCCCTCAGGGGAAGCCGTCAGCCGAAACGGCTGACGGAGGGGGTGTGAAACTCACAGGGCCCGAGGAGACGAAAAAGCGCGCTCGCGAACAGCGCGCATCAATGTCTCTTCCGGAACGCATGCTCTGGAGGCAACTGCGGCTGAAGCAAACCGGACTGAAGTTTCGCAAGCAGCATCCCGCCGGGTCGTATGTGCTGGACTTCTACTGTCACGAGGCCAGACTTTGCGTCGAGATCGATGGGCTCGGCCACGACTTCACGTCCGAACATGACGAGCGACGTGACCGCTGGCTCGCATCGCAAGGTGTTCGGACGTTGCGGATTGCCGCGCGAGATGTGCTTCAGAATCTTGACGGCGTTCTCCGATTCATTGTTGCGGAAGCACGGACCCCCTCCGATGCGCTGTGCGCATCGGCTCCCCCTGAGGGGGAGTAGTGGTGGTTTCCCACAACTTTATCCTCCAAATATCCACCAAATCATTCTTTTCGCTTGCAACTCTGACTCTCTCGTGATTCCTTGACGCCATGCGGGGAGGGAAGCGCATTTTCGAGCTTATTCGCCGGTCGGCCTTTCCGGCGCTCGCGCTCCTCATTGTTGGAACCTTCGCCGGCCACGCCATTGCGGGGCCGAACGGAATCCTCGCCTGGGGCGGCTATCATCGCGCGCTCAAGGAGCGACAGGCCGAGCTTGCGCAGCTCCAGCAGCAGAAGGCGGAGCTCAAGCACCGCTCCGACTTGCTCAATCCGCGAAAGGCGGACCCCGACATGGCCGATGAGCTGGTCCGCAAGGACCTTGGGCTGGTGCGCCCGGACGAGGTGATCGTTCCGCTCAATTGAGCAGCGGTTGCCGCTCGCCGACACGCCTCTTATAGGGTCGGCCTTCATCACTTGAGAGAGATTGCCGTGGCGCGCCCCGCCAAGAAGACCGCCGTTCCCGAAACGCATGCGCCCGACATCGCCCGTCCGCCGCAGCCCAAGCGCT
>DASTAU010000140.1:0-2118 GCA_035712425.1 Sphingomicrobium sp. | reverse complement strand
GAAGCATGACGAACGGCCGTTCGCGCTTCCTAAGCTCGGCGTAATTGAGCTCGGCGGTTTCCGCGGGCAGCAGGTCATATCCCTCAACGACCTGGCCGTCCTCAAGGCCGGCCGCAGCGGCCGCGAGATTCGCATCGACCGGCACGTGCACCATCACCGGTTCGTCGCCCAGCGTCAGCATCGTCATCGGCCGCGACCGCATCGCCTTCAGCCACGCCGGGTCCCAGGCGTAGCGCATGCTTGCGAGCAACATGGCGCGGCCAGGCTGCGGCTCTTCGGCGCATTCGAACCCCGCGTTGGTCGCGAGGCGGCAGGCTCGGTCGCGGGCATCCATGCCGAACGGGCGCGCCTCATTCGTGCCCACGGGAACAAACAGCATGGGCGGATCGCCAGTCATGGACGCGGCATAGAGAGGGTGGCAACGGCAGAAAAGGGGCGATTGGCGGCCGCTGACTTGCCCATATAGCGCGATTCGCGCATCAGTCGCCGCAATGGCCGATCCGGACGCGCAAGAGGCGGATCATTCGCACGGCTCGGTTTACCGGGTCGCGGGCGCGCTGACGATCACGCGCGCCGCCACGACGCAGCGCGAGATCGACGCACTTCCCGACCCCCTCACCATCGACCTGTCGGACATCAACCGCATGGACACGGTCGGCGCATGGATCATCTACCGCACCGTCCGCGACCGCCACGCGAAAGTGATCGGCGCGAGCCACGACGAAGTCAGTTTGCTCAAGCAGGTCCGCGAGTTCGACAAGCCGACACGGGTCGTTCCGGACGAGGGCGCCGGTTTCTTTCGTGGTCTTCGCGAGCTCGGCGAATGGGTCGCTGAAACGGGGACCACGCTCGTCGGCCTCCTTGGCTTCTTCGGCTCGACGCTGATCGGATTTGCGAATGTCATCCGCCGCCCCCGGCGCTTCCGCCTCAATGCCGTGGTCCAGCGCTTCGACGTGGTTGGCGTCCGGGCGCTCGGGATCATTGCGTTGATGAGCTTCCTTATCGGGGTGGTCATTGCACAACAGGGCTCGGTCCAGCTCGCCCAGTTCGGCGCAGAGGTCTACACGATCAATCTCATCGGCCGGATTACCATCCGCGAGCTCGGGACGCTGATGACCGCGATCATGGTCGCCGGGCGCTCCGGGTCTGCCTTCGCGGCGCAAATCGGCACCATGAAAATCACCGAAGAAATCGACGCGATGCGCACCATCGGCGTTTCGCCAATCGAAGCGCTCGTGATTCCGCGGATCATCTCCGCGGTCGTGATGATGCCGCTGCTCGCCTTCTGGTCGATGCTCCTGGCGCTGATCGGCGGCGGCGTCTTCGTCTGGCTTTCGCTCGGGATTCCGCCGCTGACCTACATCCAGCGGCTGCACGAAGTGATTCCCCCCACCGATCTCTGGGTCGGGCTGATCAAAGCGCCTGTGTTCGGCTTCATCATCGCGTTGGCCGGTTGCTTCCAGGGCATGCTGGTTCAGGGGAACAGCGAGGAGGTCGGGTCGCGCACCACCACGGCGGTTGTCCAGTCGATCTTCCTCGTCATCGTCCTAGACGCCGTGTTCGCCGTCTTTTTCAGCTCGATCGGGTGGGTATGACGGGCGTTCCCAAAGACTGTCAGCCGGTCATCACCGTCAGGGATCTGCACAACAGCTTCGGTGAGCAGGTCGTCCACGACGGCGTCGATCTCACCCTCTGCCGCGGCGAAATCCTCGGAGTGGTGGGTGGGTCCGGAACCGGCAAGTCGGTGCTTCTTCGCTCGATCATCGGCCTCCAGACCCCTGACTCTGGCGAGATCGAGGTTCTCGGCGAAAACATGGTCGGCCGCGACGAGGACGAAGCGAAGAACATCCGGAGGCGTTGGGGCATCCTGTTCCAGAACGGCGCCCTCTTCTCGACGCTGACAGTGGCCGAGAACGTGGAAGTGCCGCTCCGCGAATATTTTCCCTACATCAAGCCGCCGCTTCTCGATGAAATCGCTTCCTACAAGATCGCGATGGGCGGGCTGAGGCCGGACGCCGGACCGAAATATCCGTCGGAACTGTCGGGTGGCATGATCAAGCGCGCGGGCCTCGCGCGCGCGCTCGCTCTCGATCCTGAACTGCTATTCCTCGACGAGCC
>DASTAU010000139.1:0-3289 GCA_035712425.1 Sphingomicrobium sp. | reverse complement strand
AGCGTCTCGCGGACGTTATGGTCAGTGATCAGCACGCCGATGTCGCGGCTCTTCAGCTCCCGCACCAGCTCGCGAATATCGGAGATGGAAATCGGGTCGATTCCGGCGAAGGGCTCGTCGAGCAGCATGATCGTCGGCTCGGCTGCTAGGGCGCGGGCGATCTCGCAGCGCCGCCGCTCACCGCCCGACAATGCCATCGCCGGCGAATCGCGAAGCGCGGTGATCCCGAACTCGCCAAGCAATTGCTCGAGCCGGGCATGGCGAAGCGCGCGGTCGGGCTGGGTCACTTCGAGCACCGAGAGTATGTTCTGCTCGGCAGTCATCCCGCGGAAGATCGACGTTTCCTGCGGCAGATAACCTAGACCGAGGATCGCTCGTCGGTACATCGGCAACTCGGTGATGTCCTGGCCGTCGAGATAGATCCGGCCGCTATCGGGCTTCACCAGCCCCATGACCGAATAGAAGCAGGTCGTCTTGCCGGCACCGTTGGGGCCAAGCAGTCCGACGACTTCCCCGCGGTGCACGTCCAGCGATACGTCGTGCAGCACCGCACGGCGGTCGTAGGACTTCGCGATCGAGTGAACCTCCAGCCCGCCGACCGTCTGTTGCGCCTCGCTGGAGGGCCGCGCGATGGTGGCGGCTTCGTTCACGCTAGTGCTGCTGTTGCTGGTGCTGCGGCACCGTGAAGTGGCCCGACACTCGCCCGCCGCTCGAGTTCACGCCCGGTGGGCCGCCGTCGATCACCGCGCGCCCCGAATCGAGGTCGATGACCAGCCGCGATCCGTTCACCTGATTGTTCTGCTGGTTGAGCTGCACATTGCCGATCAAGGTGATGAGCTTGCGGTCGAGATCGTAGACTCCGAAGTCGCCCTTGGCGGTTTCCGATGGGCTGCGGACGACCACCCCGTCGGCGGCGTCGAGGCGTTTGATCTGCACTCCCCCGTTCTGATTCTGGCCGCCCGAATAAGCGACGGTGAGCCGCGGCGTATCGAGCGTCATTTCCGCCTGGGTCACATGGACGTTGCCGGTGAAGACTGCGCGGTCGGCGCGGTCCTGCACCTCGATTCGCTCCGCAGTCACGTCGACCGGAGCGTTGCTGTTGTGACCCTTGAGCGCCGAGACTGGCTGCTCCTGCTTCACCTGGGCGAGGGCAGCCGTTGCCGCGAATGCAACAGTAGCAAGGATGATGCCAACGGAACGCACGCCCATCATCTGACCGTCCCTTGAACGATTTTCAAGCGAGCACCGTGATCGAGTACGACCGTGCGGTCGCCAAGATCGGCGCGCAGCTGCCCGGCCTGGAACTGGCCGAGACGCATCGCGCCCGCGACCGGTCCCGCGCTGGCGAGCTGGCGCTGCTTCAGGTCGACGGTCACGTCACGCGTCGCCAGGCGATAACCACCCCCGCCGGCGACCTTCACGGGTCCGTCGACCAGCACCTTCTGCGTATCGAGATTGTACCGCCCCTTGTTCGCCGCGATAAGCAACGGCCCTTGCTGAAGGTTGAGCTGCGCGCGCATTCCGGCGATCGCCACGATCGGGACATCGGAGCTGGGCTGGATCGCGCGATTCGCGACCATCGTGAATTGCTGGCCCTTGTCATCGGTGCCGATGTAGCGCGCCTGCTCGACCCGCATCCGCTCGGGTGCATTCTCGACCTTTTTCTTGTCGAGGATGAAGCTGACGTCGCTCTTCTTGCCGAGCGGCGCGACGGCGAGGATTGCGATGAGGGCGCCGACCGCGCTCGGGAGCGCAATCTTCGACCAGCGGACCAGCCGGTCGTGCGTGCTCCCGGGCTTCGCCCAGCGGTTGGCCGTGGCCAGCCGGGAGGCGGCGGAATCAGCCACTTTGAGCCTCATCCGTCATGGGCGAAAATGTCCTGTTCGGCCCAGCCGGCGATATCGAGCGACGCGCGCGCCGGAAGAAAGTCGAAGCAGGCCTTGGCGAGGCCGATGCGATTCTCCCGTTCTAGACGCTCGTCGAGCTTTTCCTTGAGCGCGTGAAGGTAACGGACGTCGCTCGCGGCATAATCGCGCTGCGCGTCGCTCAGCTCATCCGCGCCCCAATCGCTCGTCTGCTGCTGTTTCGATACGTCGATATTGAGCAGCTCCTTGATCAAATCCTTGAGGCCGTGGCGATCGGTATAGGTTCGGACCAGGCGCGACGCGGTCCGCGTGCAGTAAACGGGTCCGGCGACGATCCCCAGATAGGCTTCCATGATTCCAAGGTCGAACCGGGCGAAGTGATAGAGCTTCAGCCGTTTCGGATCGGACAGGAGCGCCTTGAGGTTGGGAGCCGAATAGCCGCTACCCTTGCTGAAGCGGACGAGATGCTCGTCTCCCTTCCCGTCGGACAGCTGGACCACGCAAAGCCGGTCGCGATGCGGATTGAGTCCCATCGCCTCGGTGTCGACCGCGATCGGCCCATCGGCGAAGCTGACATCGCCGGGCAGGTCTTCCTCGTGCAGATAAACGGCCATTCCTACTCCTTCGGGCAAGCCCTTTGGAGTGCTTTAGTCCGCCTTCCACCTGCCTTGCCAGCCCCGTGAAAATAGCGAGCGATTCGAGTCACTAGAGCCGCACTTATTTTTCCTGTAAGGACGTGAACGGTGCGTGAGTGAATTACGCGCTATGACCGGTTGCGCCTTTTTGCCCGAGCGCGTTGGTTTCAGAGGTTTGTGGGCAGATCGAGTTCGGACGGTTATGGGTTTCGATAGAGGGCGCAAGGGGGATCGCGGCGGGCGCGGCCGCGACAAGCGCGACAGTTTTGGTGAAGACAATAGTTCATTCGGCGGTGAGTTCGCCTACCAGGAACGCGGTGGCTACGCCGGCGGCGGCGGTCGCGGCGGCTTCGGCGGCGGCGGTGGTGGCTACGGCGACCGTGGTGGCGGGGGCGGTTACGGCGGCGGGGGCGGTGGCTTCCGCGGCGGTGGCGGCGGCGGCGGTTTCCGCGGCGGCGGCGGTGGCGGAATGCCTCCGCAGGTCGTCGGCGAAGGCAAGGGCGTCGTCAAATTCTTCAATCCGCAGAAGGGCTTCGGCTTCATCGTTCGCGATGACGGCGGCGAGGATGTGTTCGTTCACATCTCGGCGGTCGAGCAGGCGGGCCTGACCGACCTCGCCGACGGGCAGCCGCTCGAGTTCACGCTCGTCGATCGCGGCGGACGCATCTCGGCGACCAACCTTCGGATCGAGGGCGAGCCGATGGCGGTGGAACGGGCCGAGCGTGGTCCGCAGCGGCAACTGACCGGCGAAAAGGCGCAAGGCACCGTCAAATTCTTCAACGCGATGAA